>JBDTOB010000116.1:0-7392 GCA_039933435.1 Acidobacteriota bacterium
ACCGGACCCTCGCGCCGTGGCGCAGCGCCCGCGCCTCCGGCAGCACCTCGAGCGCGACATCCAGCCGCCGGGTCGGCGCCAGGGATCCGGCGCGGCACAGGGTATCCCCACGGGCGACGTCGGCGCGCTCCACGCCGCCGAGGTTCACGGCCACGCGCTGGCCGGCCTCCGCCGTGGCCTCGCGGCTGCCATGCACCTGGAGGCCGCGCGCCTTCACCGGGATGTTCGAGGGCAGCAGGACCAGCTCCTCGTCCACCGCCATCCGTCCCGAGACCAGCGTGCCGGTCACCACGGTGCCGAAGCCTTTCGCGGAAAACGCCCGGTCCACCGGCAGACGCGGGGCCCCCGCCGCCCGCCGCTCGCGCACCCCGGCCGCCACCGCGGTCAGCCGTGCGACGAGCTCGGGTAGTCCGGCGCCGGTCCGCGCTGAGACCGCCACCATCGGGGCGTCGGCGAGCAGCGAACCGGCGACCAGCTCACGCAGCTCGAGCGCGGCAATCTCCCGCGTATCAGCGTCCGCGAGGTCCGCCTTCGTCAACACCAGCACCCCGGCGGGAATCTGCAGCAGCCGGCAGATCTGGAAATGCTCGCGCGTCTGCGGCATCACCGACTCGTCCGCCGCCACGCACAGCATCACCAAATCGATCCCGCCGGCCCCCGCCAGCATGTTGCGCACGAAGCGCTCGTGGCCCGGCACGTCCACGAACGCCAGGTTCAGCCCACCGGCTTCCAGGTGCGCGAACCCCAGGTCGATCGTGATCCCGCGCGCCTGCTCCTCCTTCAGCCGATCGGGATCGGTACCGGTCAACGCCCGCACCAGCGCACTCTTGCCGTGATCGATATGGCCGGCGGTGCCGACGACGACGGATCTCAGCGTCGCCCTTTCTTCACCGCCCGCTCCTTGCGCCCGGGGCGCTGCGTCTTCTTCGTTCCCGTGCCGCTCTTCGCCCGCCCGCCCGGCGCCTCACGCCTGCCGGCAGGCGACGAACGCCCCTCACGCCGCGGCTCGGCGCTGCTGCGCCGCGGCCCGCGATTGCGCTCCGACGCCCGCACCCGATCGAGGATCTCGGAGAGCCCGAGGTCGACCTGGCGGCGCTCCATGTCCACCTTCACGACCTGCACTTTCACCTTATCGCCGAGCCGGTAGACCCGCCCGGTCTTTTCGCCGTGCAGGATGTGAGCCTTCTCCACGAACCGGTAATAGTCGTCCGCCATCGTCGAGACGTGCACCAGCCCCTCGACGAAGTGCTCGATCAGTTCGATGAACAGCCCGAACGCCGCCACCCCGGTGATGTAGCCCTCGAACTCGTCGCCGACCTTGTCCGCCATGAAGCGGACCTTCTTCCACTGCACCAGCTCGCGCTCGGCCTCGTCGGCGCGGCGCTCGCGCTCCGAGGTGTGGCGCGCCACCTCGGGCAGATCCTCGGTCAGCTCTTCGCGCCGATCCTCGCTCATCGTCCCCTGCCGCGACTCCCGCAGGGTGCGGTGCACGACCAGGTCGGGATAGCGCCGGATCGGCGACGTGAAGTGCGTGTAGCTCTCCGCCGCGAGACCGAAGTGGCCGCGGTTCTGCGGGTCGTAGCGCGCCTTCTGCATGGTCCGCAGCATCAGGAAGGCAATCGGCTTCTCCTCCGGCGTGCCCTGCATCTTCTCGACCAGCTTCTGGAAGTGCCGCGGCTTGACGTGCTCGGGCGCGGCGCCGATGCTGTAGCCGAGGGTGGTGACGAACTCCTCGAACTCGGCCACCTTGAGCGGGTCGGGATCCTCGTGGATCCGGTAGAGCGTCGGCACGTCGTTGTCGTCGAGATGCTGCGCCACCGTCTCGTTCGCCAGCAGCATGAACTCCTCGATGATCCGATGCGCGACGTTGCGCTCGGCGGCGATGATCGCTTCGACCAGCCCCTGATCGTCGAGCACGATCTCCGGCTGCTTCAGGTCGAAGTCGATCGAGCCGCGCCGGCGGCGGCGGCGGTTGAGGATTTCGAACAGCTCGCGCATCGTCTCGAACAGCGGCACCAGCGCCGCGTACTTCGCCAGGACGCCGGGCTCGCGGTCGGTGAGAATGGCGCTGACCTCGTTGTAGGTCATCCGCGCATTACTGTGGATCACGCCGTCGTGGAGCTCGTAGCGGACGACGTTGCCCTTCGGATCCACTTCCATCAGGCACGACTGCACCAGCCGGTCCACCTGCGGCTTGAGACTGCAGATGCCGGTCGAGAGCTCCGACGGGAACATGTGGACGGCGCGCTCGGGGAAATAGACCGAAGTCGAGCGCTCGTAGGCTTCCTCGTCGAGCGTCCCCCCCTCCGGCACATAATGCGCGACATCGGCGATATGGACACCCAGCCAGTAGTGCCCGTTCGGCAGCCGCTCGAGCGTGATCGCATCGTCGAAATCGCGGGCATGCTCGCCGTCGATGGTGACGGTCACCAGGGCGCGGAAATCGGTGCGGCCGGCGAGGTCGGCTTCGCGGACGGTGTCGCCGACACGGCGGGCCTCCTCGACCGCCTCCTCGCTGTGGGCGTCAGGCAGGCCGAACTTGCGGATGATGATCTCGTTGTCGACGCCGGGCTCGTTGATGTCGCCGAGCACCTCGGTGACGCGGCCGAGCGGGCCGCGGGTCGGGGTCGGCCAGCGCGTGATCTCGACCACCACCATGTTGCCGGGCGCGGCGTCGAGGTGCTCGCCGGACGGGATCTGCACATCCATGATCAGGCGGCGATCGAACGGCACCACGAACCCGAGCCCGAGCGGATCGACGTCGAAGCGGCCGACCACGGTGGCCGAGCCCCGTTCGAGCACGCGGACGATCCGCCCTTCGGCGCGGTCGTCGCTGACGCGCTCGAGCCTGGCGACGACGCGGTCGCCGTGCATGGCCTGATTGAGGTTGCTGCCGGCGATGTAGAGGTCGCCTTTGATGTTCTCGAGCGGGCGATCCGGCACCACGAAGCCGAAGCCGCGGGGATGGGTGACCATCTTGCCGACAATCAGGTTCATCCGGTCAGGCAGGCCGAAGCGGTTGCCGCGGGTCTCGACGAGCGCGCCGCTTTCGACCAGGTCGGCGAGCAGGCGCTTGAAAATCGGGCGCTCCTGGCGCGGCAGGTCGAGGGCCTGCAGCAGCTCCCCGGGGGTGGCCGGGTGATCCATGCGGTCCCGGATAAGCTTCAGGAGCTGTTCGTGGTTCAACATTCTCTCGATCTTATCCCTGCTTTATCCCAACCGTCCGCCCGGCCGGGCCGTCTGGAGATCGTGTGACGGCCAGCCTAGCGGTGTCCCCGGCGGAGGTCACGACCGATCTGGACCTCGTGCGGCTCGCCCAGGCGGGCGACGCCGAGGCCTTCGGGACGCTCGTCGAGCGCCATCGCCGCGCCGTCTTCCGGGCCGCGCTGGCCTGCGTCCGCTCGCCGGCCGAGGCGGACGACGTCACCCAGGAGGCGTTCGTGGCGGCCTTCCGCAAGCTGGCGGCCTTTCGCGGCGATGCCCAGTTCCGCACCTGGCTGCTGGCGATCACCTGGCGAAAGGCGGTCGATCGCCGCACCAGTATCGTGCGGTGGCTCCGGCTGACCGCCGAACCGGCTGATGACCGCGCCGATCAAGGGCGGAGTGAAGTCGACCGGCTGCCGTCCGGGGAGCGGTCCCAGGAAGATGCGGCGGCCGATGCGGAGCTGCAGCGCCACCTCTCGCGTCTGATCCGGACCCTGCCGCGCAAGCTGCGGGACGCCCTGCTGCTGGCCGGGAGCGGCGAGCACACCTATCAGGAGATCGGCGCCATGCTGGCGGTGCCGGTCGGGACCGTGAAGTGGCGGGTGTCCGAGGCACGCCGCGTGCTGAAAATGAAAATGACGGCGCTGGGATATGGCCATGAGTAATCAGCAATCTCCGTCCAATCTGGATGAGGCCATCGATCGGGCGGTGCGGCGGATCGTCGAGGTAGAGCCTCCGCCCGGCCTGGAGGGGCGGGTGCGCGCCCGACTGGCGGCACCGGTCCGCAGGGGGCTGCCAGTCTCGATGGGCTGGGCGGCCGCGGCGGCGATGCTGGCCCTGATGCTCGCGGCTGGTGTGATGCTGCGCGAGCCGCGCGATGCCGCGCCCGGCGCGCCGGCGCAGCAAGCGGCGGAGGTCGATGAGGCGCGCGCCAGCCAGGCAGCGCCCTCGATCGATCAGATGGCGGCCTTGAACGCGGTCCCGCAGCCGGCCGGTCCCGTCGCGACGGCGCCGCCCCCGCTCGAAGCCAAGGCGCGCAAGGCAGACGGTCGCGATGAGCGCGAGATGGCGGCCTTGCTGGTCGCGGGGCCTGGCGCCGCTGCCGCCCTCAACCTGCCACCGGCGGAGAGTGCTCCCTCGATAAGCGCTTCCGCTGTCGCCGATACCGTAACCGCAGCCAGGCCGTCCACGACGGCAGTGGCTTCGCGGCTGGCGTCCCGGTCGCGGGCGGCGGTGGCCGCCACACCGGTAATGGGCACCGCCCTCGACGCCAATGAGGCGGCACCGGCGACGGCCCTCACGGATAAGGCCGACGGCGCCGCGAAGGCTTCGGCCGACCGGCTCGAGATCTCGCCGCTGCGGCTGCCGCCGCTCAGGATCGACCCGCTCACGATTGCGCCCATCCCCGACACGGATCGGCAACCGTAGGACTGAGGAGAGACGAGAGATGATCACCAAGCCGTTCGCCGTCGTCGCGCTCGCCGTGCTGTTGGCCCACCCGGGCGTGGAGGCGCAGGAACCTGCGCCCGCCAAAGCCGCGGCCGTACCCAAAGCGGAGGCCGCCCCCGCCCGTCCCGCGCCTCCGGCGAAGCCGCTCAGCAACGTCTCCATCGAGGTCGCGATCACCGATCAGAGCGGACCCGGCGACCCGGTTCGGAAGGTCGTGGGGATGATCGTCGCGGACGGGAAGATGGGCAGCGTCCGCAGCAACGGCCAGGTGATGGTGAAGATGGACGAGCACGTCGGGAACTGGCAGCCGGTCAAGCTCTATGTCGACGCGTCACCGACGCTCTACGCGGGGGACCCCAGCTCGATTCTGCTGAACCTCACGCTCGAGTACACACCAGGCCGCTACGGCGACGCAGACGGCGCCCAGGGGCGAACGGACCTCAACGAGCGACTGTCGGTGAATCTCGAGAGCGGCAAGCCGCTGGTGCTGTCGCGCGCCGCGGATCCCTCCACCAACCGCAAGATCACCGTGGAGGTGACCGCGACGCGGATGAAGTGAGCGGCTACCTCCCGGTCGCGACCTTGATCGCGTCCAGCGCTTCGGCCGCCTTGGTGTTGGCCGACAGATCGAGCTTGTTGGCGAGCCGCTGTGCTTCTTCGACGTGGCCGAGCGCCGCATCGACAGACGAGGCCGCGTCGTTGCGCCCCTCCTTCTGATAGCCGTCCTTGGCGCGCCGCAGCGGCGCCTTGACATCCTCGAGGTGCCGGCTGGCATCGCCGAAGTTGTTGTTGTAGAGGCTGACGCGGGCGTCCAGGATCCTGGCGCGCGCGTCACTGAGATCGAGTTGCTGCCGGGCGTCGTCGAGGTTGGCCTGCAGCGCGATCCGGCCCGACGCTCCCCACGCGAAACCCAGACCAAGGCAGACCAGCAGCGCCACGACGCCCGAGAGGATGAGCTTTCCGCGCATAGGCATGCTCCATCTTACCCGGACGGCCGAGTGGCGGCACCGTCGATCAGCATGACGTGCACATCGCCGACATTGGTGCCGGTCGGCCCCCACACAATCAGGTCGCCGAGCGCCTGGAAGACGCCGTACGAGGCGTTGTCGGCCAGTGCGGCCAGCGGATCCACTCCGGCGGCGGCGGCGCGCGCCGCAGACGAGCCGTCGATCACCGCGCCGGCGGCGTCGGTCGGTCCATCGATGCCGTCGGTCCCGGCGCTGCCGAGGGCGACGCCGGCCTCACCCGCGAGCACCGGCATGGCTGCCAGCGCGAATTCCTGATTGCGTCCGCCGAGGCCGGTGCCGGTCACCCGCACCGTCGTCTCCCCGGAGCCGATGACACACAGCGCCCGATCGCCGGAGCGCAGGCGCAGCGCCGCCTCCGCGAACGCTCTCCCGGCGATGCGCGCCTCGCCGCTGGTGGGTTGCGCGATCACCTCGACGTCGTAGCCGAGCGCCCGTGCCGCCAGCGCCGCGCCGGCCATCGCCAGGGCGCGGTTACCGATCACCCGATACCCGGCGCCGGCAAGACGGGGATCGCCCGGCGCGGGGGTGTCGTTCAAAGCGCGCTCGAGGTGGGTGGTGACCCGCGGAGGAATCTGGCCGGCGACCCCGGCCTGCCGCACCACCGCACGCGCATCCGCGAAGGTCGTCGGATCGCCGACGGTCGGCCCCGAGCCGATCACTGACGGATCGTCCGCCACCGGACCGTGGACGTCGGAGATCGCCAGGGTGAGCGAATGCCCGGCGGCCGCCGCGAGCCGGCCGCCCTTGATCGCGGAGAGATGCTTGCGCACGCAGTTCAACCCGTCAATCGCGACACCGCTGCGCATCAGCGCGGCGGCGGTCGCCGTCTTGTCGTCCATCGAGAGGCCTCGCGCTGGCACGCACAGCAGCGACGACGCCCCGCCCGACAGCAGGACCAGGAGTCTTCCGACCGTCCGCACCGACGCCGCGCCCGCCAGCGCGGCGCGGCCTGCCGCCTCGCTCGCCCAGTTCGGCGAGGGATGCGACGCCGCGAACCATTGCAGTCCAGGGGGCAGCGTTCCCTCCCCCCGCGGACCGGCAATCACTCCTCCGGGCGAGGGGGCCGGATGCGCCGTATCCGCACACCAGGCCGCGAAGGCCTGTGCCATCGGCCATGCGCCTTTGCCGGCGGCGACGACGAACAGAGAGGTGGACAGGAGGTCGGAGAGGAGGCCGCCGCTGAGCGCCGTGCGCACGAGCGCGCCGGGCTCGACGGCATCGACGCTGCCGCGCAGAATGGCGAGCAGATCTATGCGCCGGCGCGCCGTATCGCCGCGGGTCGGCGCGGTCAGTTCAGTTGCTTCGGGTCCGACCAGCCGGAAAGGCCGGTGACCGCATTGAAAGAGCGCAGGAGACGGCCCATCAGCTGATCGGCGTCCTCCTTCGAGCACAACTGCTCGAGACGGCTGAGGACCCGCCCCAGTGCCTCGTCGGCACCGGTGATGGCACTTTCGGAGAAATACTCACGCTGCCGCGCCAGACATTCGCGGTGCCTGATGAACTCCTCGCGATAGAAATCCGACGGAAGACTGACAGGAGCGCTCAAAACCCGATCCGGGCTGACGACGCGTGCCATGCGACTCCTCGCGTGGTGATTTGTACGGATGAATTCAGTGTAAACGCGGACGCCAGGGCTGTCAACGTGGACCATAAACAGTGTAGGGAGTACATGATTTGACCGCTCCCGAGAGCAAGTGATCTGTCCGCTTTG
>JBDTOB010000117.1:0-7317 GCA_039933435.1 Acidobacteriota bacterium
TGGTGTCGTTGAACCAGTAGGCGTCCTGCTTGACGCCGGCGGGGTTGACCGAGAATTCATAGCCGGAGCGGCGATCGTGAAAGGAGTCGACGATGATGCCGATCCAGTCGGACGGCGATTCCTCGTCGCGCCGGGTGCGGATGCCGACAATCCGATCGGGCTCCGGATCGAAGGCCTGAACGGCGATGTAGAGCGCGGTGGCGTCGTAGGCCACGCGGGCCTCGGTCTCAAACGACGCCGGCGCCCCTTCTTTGGGGATGCGCTGCACGAACCCGGTCACCGGCTCGGCCGTCTGCCAGATGGCCTCGGTCAGGTTTCCATCGAGCCGGACCGCCGTCGCTGCCGGCAGCGGTGTGGCGGCGATGGATGGTCCCGCCGCCGGGCCGGAACGCGCCTCTGCGGCGGCACTCCAGAGGAGCACGAGCAGACACAACCAGGAGCCGGCGCGGAGTCGCATGGACTCTGCCTTAGACGGACAATTCAAATGATTGGTTGGGGAGCACTGGCGCCGTCGCGAGCGAACTTCGCACGCGGGTATAGACGGGAATCGAGCGGCAACTGTTCGGACAAACGGCTCTAGCGGGCCCGGATCCGGAAGAAATAGCGGAAGAGCTCCCGGTCGGCCTCAGGACGCCCGGGATCCAGCAGGACGAGCACGTAATCGTCCGGCATGAAACGGGGGGCGGGAACGGCGACCGTCCAGCCCTGGCGGCCATCTGATTCTTGTCCTTCGCCCCGCCAGACCTCCGCTCCGTCGACAGTCTGGACCACGGCCAGCGGCCTCGGCACGCCGGGGCCGGTGCCGACGGCCTCCAGATCCAGACGCAGGGTCGCGATGCCCGGCGGAAGGATCAGCGCCGGGGTCGCGCCCGACCCGCGCGGGTTGAGGGGAGAGAGCGCCAGCGCCAGGATGCCGGGGGCCGCCTCGGGCGGCGGGGCCGGCAGCGGACGAGCGGCGTTGGTGGCCACCCGCGAGGGCTCCGGGCCCGCTCCGGTGCGGGGGCCGAACGGCCGCATCCACCAGCCGGCGGCCGCGACGATCAGCAGCGACGCCGCGAGCGCGAGATAGGGTGCCCATCGGGTGCGCGGCGATGCCGGGGCGACGGCGACCGACGCGGCCATCAGCCGTCTGGTCGTGTCGAGGCGATGCTGCCGGGATGGCGTGGTGAGGCAGGTCTGCTCGAAGCGCGCGCGCGACCCGGCATCGAGCTCCCCGGCGAGGTAGGCCTCGATCAGGTCCTGTTCGGCCGCATCCAGCCGCTCGAGGGCCGCGGGGTCGGCGAAGTAGCTCGCCTCGATCGCCTCCCGCCGGTCGGCGGTCACTTCGTCGAGCAGGTAGGAGCGCAGGTCGTCGGACATGCTCATCTCACTCGTGAGAGTCGCGCGCGGATGCAGGCGTCCAGCCGCTCCCGCAGCCTCTGGACTCGGCTGCGCAGAGCGTTGTCGGACAATCCCCGCGCGGCCGCCAGCCGGCGGCGGTTCGCGATCCGGCCGGCCCCCTGGCTCTCGTAATACGCCAGCAGCAGATGCCGGGACTCGGGCGCGATCGCCGCCAGGCATCGATCGAACGACGCCTGCCGCGGATCGTCATCGGGGTGGTCCGGCGGGGCGTTCGGGAGCGCCGAGAGCAGGTCGATCGGCGCGGTCTGGGGCAGACGCAGCCGTTCGAGCAGTACCAGCCGTGCGATCCCGTAGGCGTACTGGCGGACCTTGTCGATCGCGGTTCGCTCTTCGAGCCGTCTGGCGAGCCGATCGATGGCGATGTCGGCGCAGTCGTCCGGATCCGCCGCGCCGCGGTTCTCGAAGAACCGGAACAACGCCCGTCGGAGATGCTCGTATTCCTTCGCCGCCTCGTCGCGATCCGGGTGCAGCCGATCGAGGAGACGCTCGAGCCCCTCGCTCGTGATCGCGCGGTCTCCACCACTCCCGCGCGGGGTGCGAGGCATCGGCGGGATTGTATCAACGCCAGTCTCCGTTGAGGACCCAGCCGGCCCAGTAGTGAGGATGGCCCCAGCGCGCGGATCGCGCCATCTCGAGCTGCGCGGCGCGCAACGCCGCCGCCGCCGGCTGTCCGCGGGTGAACATGCCCGCGTAGAAGCGCCTCATGAGCTCGGCGGTTGCCAGGTCGTCGACCTTCCAGACGCTGGCAACCACCCGCCGGGATCCCGCCGCCAGGAACCCCCGCGTCAGGCCGATCACCCCTTCCCCCTCGACGGTCCGGCCGAGCGCCGTTTCACAGCCGCTGAGAACGGTCAGCTCGGCGTCCAGATGCAGCCGATCGAGGTCGTGCAGACGCAGAAACCCGTTCTGCGGCCGCCCCTGGCGATCGACGAGCGACAGGACGAGGCCCGACAGCTGCGGGGTGCGCGTGTCGAGCACGCCGTGGGTCGCGAAGTGCACCACCCGGTAGCCGGCCATCCCGGGATCGGTCACCGCCTGAAGACTGGCGTCGAACCCGGTGGCGCTGCGCACGGCCCCCCTGGGCGCCAGCGCCGCAATGGCGTCCGCTTCAAGACGGGTGAACGGCAGCCGGGACAGCCGGCGCGGTGCGTTCCCGCCGGGAATCGCCGAGCGGTCGAGGCTCACCGGTTCCGGGCCGGACCGGAGCGCATCCGCGGCGCCAGCCGTGGCCGGAGTGGAAGAAGAAACGCGGAGGACGCGGGGATCGTCACGGTCGAAAACGGGATCCGCGAATACCAGGGCGGCCCTGCGTGCCGCGGTCGCCCGCCCGGCAGCGGGGTGCCTGAGCGCCGCGATGATCGAGGCCGATGGCGCCAGCACCAGTTCGTGGCGCGCGATCAGCGGCGATCCGGCGCGCCCCCGGGGCAGGGCGGCCCACGGCACCTGCTGCAGCTCGCCAGGCGCGACGATCACGATCCGCGCGCGGGGCGGCACGGACGCCAGCGGCACGAGCAGCAGGCGGCTCGCCCGCTCCGTCGCGAGCCGCGAGGCGGCGGTGATTGCTGCCGGCGCGGCGGCAAAGGCCGCACGGACCTCGCGGGCCGCGGAGGCCAGCGCGTCACGGCCTTCCAGGCGGTAGGAAGCGATCGCCTCGCGCGACACGGTCCACGCGTAGCCATGGCGAGCGCCCAGCAGGTATTCCACCAGCACGGTGCCGGGATCGAGGAGCTGCTGCACGGTCTCGGCCGAGGCGGCGTCCGGGGCCGTGACCGCCATCGCGCCGGGTGCGTCGCGGCGAATCCGCGCCTCGGTGACGGCGAACTCGTTCACCAGCTCGTCCAGCTCGCGGAGGATGGGCTGCTCCAGCGAGCGGCGGCCCGTCCGCCGGGCGTCTTCGAGCGCCTGCGCCCGGGCGTTGAGGCGCCGCTGCACGCTCTCGAGCGCCGCGCTCGGCGTGTCGGCGGCGCGGAACGATCCCAACCGATCGACGGAGATCTGTTCGAGCAGGCTGCGCGCCCTGGCGCGCTCGCTGACCTCGAAGGCCTGTCGATCGAAGGCAGCCGTGGGCGAGGCCTCGTGCTCCGCCATCAGTACGTCGACGAACACCTCGTAGACGCCATGGCTCGAGGCCAGCAGCCCGGTGCGCACCCGGGCGCTCTCCGCCCGCCCTCGCACCGACTCCACCAGCCGCACCGCTTCGTCTGCGCGCGCGTGCGCCTGCGCCAGATCGCCGCGGGCCAGTGCCAGCCGGGCGGTGTCGCTGATGAGGGCGCTCTCCTGCAGCGGGTCGGGCGGCCGTGCCAGGCGGGCCATCGCCGCGCCGAAGGCACGCTCGGCCTCGTCCAGCCGCCCGAGATCGAGCAGCGCCTCCCCGCTCTCCCGCAGCGCCGTCGATTCTCCGGCGGCGAAGCCGATCTTGGCCGCAACCTCCGCGGCGTGCTCGAAGGCCTCGTGCGCCCGCTCCGGATCGCCGCGCGCCAGGTGCAGCTGACCGTAATAGCGCCAGGTGACGGCGAGGTAGCCTCCCCATTGGCGCTTCGACCAGATCGCCAGCGCTTCGTCGAGCAGGCGCTGGGCGGCATCCAGCTCCCCCAGCCGGAGCCGGGCAAACCCGAGCTGCGCCGCACCGATGCCCGCCACACGGACGTCGTCGGGGGCGAGCAGACGGGCGCGGTCGAAGAGGCCGATGGCGACCTCGAATTCGCCGAGATCGAGGTGGTTGGGCGCGGCCGCGAGGAGCGCGTCCGCCTCGCGCGCGCGGTTCCCGATGCGGCGGGCGAGGGTGACGGCGTCGTAGGCATACTCCAGGGCGGCGCCGTAATCACCGGCCAGCCGGGCACTGGTCGCCAGCGCGGCGAGCAGGTCCGACTCGTTGACGTGCCGGCCTGCCGCCCGGTGCAGCGCCAGCGCCTGCTGGAAGGACGCCTCGGCTCTCGCGGCCTCTCCCTGGACCCTGAGGGCGATACCGAGCCCATTCAGCGAGCGGGCCTCGCCGTACTCGTCGCCAAGCTCCCGCCTGAGGGCCAGGTCGTCGGTCGTGTAACGCACCGCCCCGGCAAAGTCATCCAGCCAGTTGGCAATGAACGCGAGGGCGGTGAGCGCTTCCGCCTCGCGGGTCCGCTCACCGAGCGATCGCGCGCCGTCGAGCACCTGCTGGTACAGGTCGCGTCCACGCTCGAACCCGGCTCGATCCCTCGACTGCAGGGCGGCAAATCCCTCCATCTGGAGGCGCACGACCCGCCACACCGCCTCGTCTTCGGCCGTGGCCGGGCGAACGGCATCGACGTAGAGCACGTAGCGGCCCGCCGGCGCGGCTTTGTCGACCACCTGTGCCTCGAGCCGGTAGAGACCCGGCACCGCGGCGATAAACAAGGCCGGCTCCATCCCCCATTCCCTGCTCTCGAGGTCATAGACCTTGGTCCCGTCCGGCGCGAAGATGACCGGCCGGATATCGGCCCCCTGCTGATCGAACCGCACCGTGAGCAGGGTTCCGGCCTCGAGCTCGATCGCGAAGGCGTGCACCTCGCCTCCTTTGATCGTCCCCTCGAGACGCGCGCCGGCCGCGAGGCGCGGCGCGACGGTCTGACCCGCCGCCTCCCGGGCATCGAGGCCTGGTGCGGAAAGCGCCGCCAGAGCGAGCAGGGCAGAAATCAACCGGATCCGGTGGGCCATGGTCTCTCCCTGAAGTGTCCCTGGTGCGAGTTCCGTGTCGCCAGGCCGCTCTGTCGCGGCCGCGCCGCCCGGCCGCGACACGTTTCGCGGCCAATCGTCACTCTGGAATGCGCTGCTTTCACGACAACAAGACGGGCCGCCCCGACACGGCGCGGCTGGAGGAGCCTCATGACCCGGAGTATCGTCGCCCGGATCCGCGCCCGCGTCGCCCGCTGGCCGTCGGTGGCCATCGCCCTGGTCGTCGCCGCGGCGCCGGCCGGGGCGGCTGCCGTGATCGCCAACATGCATGCGTTCTCGAACCCCTCTGGGGTGAGCCGCACCTTCAACAGCCGGGGCATCCTCAACCCCGACAATCCCTTCTTCGACAGCCTCGGCACCAACGAGCGCGCCTGCGTCACCTGCCACCAGGCCGAAGACGGCTGGTCGCTGACCCCGCCGGGCATCCGCCGCCGTTTCGCCGCCTCGAAGGGGCTCGAGCCGCTGTTCAGGACCAACGACGGATCGAACTGCGGCGGCGCCGACGTCTCGACGCTGGCGGCGCGCCGCGCCAACTTCAGCCTGCTGCTGACGAGAGGCCTCATCCGGGTCGAGCTGCCAGTGCCCGCGGACGCCGAGTTCTTCATCGAGTCGGTGGACGACCCCTACGGGTGCGGCGCCGGCGTGCTCAACGCCTCGCTCTACCGCAGGCCGCTGCCCGCGACCAACCTTCGCTTCCTGACGGCGGTGATGTGGGACGGGCGGGAGTCGCCCGGAACCCGAAGCCTTCGTGAGGCGCTGCTCTCGCAGGCGCGCGATGCCACGCTCGGCCATGCGCAGGGGGCCGTGTCCCCTTCCGACCGCGAGTTGAGACAGATCGTCGATTTCGAGCTGAACCTGCACACCGCGCAGACTGGCGATCTCGCCGCGGGAGCGCTCGACGCCCGGGGCGCGACCGGCGGCCCGCTGCCGCTCGCCCGGGAGCCGTTCTTCGTCGGCATCAACGACCCCCTCGGACAGAACCCCACGGGCGCCGCCTTCGATCCGAAGGTCTTCACGCTCTTCACCGCGTGGGAAAAGGGCGCCCGCGACCCCCGCGGCGACAAACGCTTCGATGCCGGAGACGACGCCCGCGCCGACGCCCGCGCATCCATCGCCCGTGGCCAGGCGCTCTTCAACACCCACCCCATCGCCATCGTCGGCGTCGGCGGCCTGAACGACGACCTTCAGGTGGCGTCGATCCCCGGCACCTGTACCACCTGTCACGACACGCCCAATGTCGGCAACCACTCCGTGAAGGCACCGCTCGATCTCGGGCTGACGGACGCGGTGCGGCGGACCGCGGACATGCCGTTATACACCCTGCGCAACATCGCAACGGGAGACGAACGGCAGACGACCGACCCCGGCCGCGCCATGATCTCGGGTAAATGGAAGGATGTCGGGCGCTTCAAGGGGCCGGTGCTGCGGGGGCTGGCGTCGCGGGCGCCCTACTTCCACAACGGCTTTGCAGCGGGGCTCGCCGATGTGGTGAATTTCTACGACGACAGGTTCGGCATGGCGCTGACCGCGTCTGAGAAAGCGGACCTGGTGGCGTTTCTCGGCGCGCTCTGATCCGCCGCGGACGGCGCGGCCGCGGAGAGCGGGCGCACGCGGCGGGCCCGCCAGGCGAGCGTCACCGCGACGTGACAGGGCCGGCACAGCAGTCGGTAGTTGTCGAGGCCGCACTCGCCGCCGCCGTCCGCGACCGGCACGATGTGGTCCGCCTCCCAGCGGGGTCTGGCGGCGCGCCAGGTTTTGCGCGCGGCGCGGTCGGCCGCCGGCGGCTTCGACCGCGTCCACTCGCGGTGCGCCTTGACGACATTGACGCCGCAGAGCTGGCAGGTACCTTTATCGCGTCTCTTGATCTGCTTCCGCACGTACCAGGGACTGCTGCGGATCTTCCATTCGTGCACGCAGGCGTCGCCGCAGAAGGTCCTTCGCGGCGGCGTGACCCCGCCGCGGCACCAGCGGCAGACCGGCTCCCCCGCCTCGTTGCGATCGGGCTTGCCCCACTGATCAGGAGTGACCGCACGCGCGCGCCGGATGCTCACGAGCGGGATATCGGCGGAACGGGGAACGGACGGTAGCAGCGCCGGGCTTCCAGGTGCCAGCTACCGGTCACCCTCTGTCAGACCGCCGTCAGCAGCGACAGCGCAAAGCGGGCGTGGGGGTCGATCCACTGGTCGCGGACGGCGAAGCCGGTCTCGGCCGCCATCTGCTCGAGCT
>JBDTOB010000118.1:0-7258 GCA_039933435.1 Acidobacteriota bacterium
TCGGGGCTGATTCTCTCGGTGATCATGTGCCGGGCGATGAACCGCTCGTTCAGCAACGTGCTGTTCGGGGCCTTCGGGCAGGTGCAGGCGGGCGGCACCGCCACCGAGGCCCGCAGCGTCAAGAGCGGGACGCCGCGGGACGCCGCCGACCTGCTCGAGAACGCGTCGCGGGTGGTGATCGTGCCCGGCTACGGCATGGCGGTCGCGCAGGCGCAGCACCGCGTCCGCGAGATCTACGATCAGCTGGTCCGGCGCGGCGTCGACGTCAAGTTCGCCATCCATCCCGTGGCCGGCCGGATGCCCGGCCACATGAACGTCCTGCTGGCCGAGGCGGAAGTGCCGTATGAGGCGCTGATCGAGATGGACGAGATCAACCGCGACCTGCCGCAGACCGATGTCGTGCTGGTCGTCGGCGCCAACGATGTCGTCAACCCGGCCGCCCGCCACGACACCAAGAGCCCGATCTACGGCATGCCGATCATCGACGCCGACCGCGCCAAGTTCGTGATTGCCAACAAGCGATCGATGAACCCCGGCTTCGCCGGGATCGAGAACGAGCTCTACTCGGCCGACAACACGCTGATGCTGTTCGGCGACGCCAAGGCGGTGCTCGGCGAGGTTGTCAAGGCGCTCGCCGGGGACGCCACCCATTAACCCGCCGCGGACCTCCGACCATGCACGCCGTCCTTGATTTATTCCTGCACTTCGACGTCCACCTGGCCGAGTTCGTGGCCCGGTACGGCGTGCTCGTCTACGGGCTGCTGTTCGCGATCATCTTCGCGGAGACCGGCCTGGTCGTCGCTCCCTTCCTGCCAGGTGATTCGCTGCTCTTCGCCGCCGGGGCGCTGGCCGCGACCGGAGCGCTCGACATCCGGCTGATCCTGCTGCTGCTCACCGCCGCCGCCATCCTCGGCAACATCGTCAACTACAGCATCGGCCGGCTGATCGGGCCGCGGCTGTTCAGGGGAGAAGGATCGGACCGCGGCATCCAGCGGCTGATGAACCGGGAGTACCTGGACCGCGCCCACGCGTTTTTCGAGAAGCACGGCGGCAAGGCGATCGTGCTGACCCGCTTCGTGCCGATCATCCGCACCTTCGTGCCGTTCGTCGCCGGCGCCGGGGCGATGCGCTACCCCACCTTTCTGGCGTACAACGTCGCCGGCGGCGTCGCCTGGGTCGGCATCTGCGCCGGCGCCGGCTACCTCTTCGGACAGGTCCCGATTATCCGGGACAACTTCACGCTGGTGGCCCTGGGGATCGTCGCGGTGTCGTTGATTCCGGTGGCCTACGAGGCGCTGAAGCACCGCCGGGGGAGGCGGCCGTAACACAGGCGGGGAGCCAAAAAAAAGGGCAGCGGGTTGAACCGCTGCCCTCGAGAAAACCGGCCGCCCGGAGGCGGCCAGGGAACACTACGCGAGCCGGACGTTCTCGGCGCGGGGACCCTTCGGGCCCTGCCCCTTTTCGAACGTGACCGCCTGGCCTTCGCGCAGGCTGTCGAACTGACAGCCGTTGCACGCGGACTGGTGGAAGAAGTACTCGTTGCCGTCGCCTGCGGCCACAAAGCCGAAGCCCTTTTCGCTAACCAGCCGCTTGATCGTGCCGTTCATCGGTGCCATCTGAGAATCTCCTGAATGCGAGTGTCGGTTCGCCGCCGTGCGCGGGAGTTCCGCGCGTCTTACACGAGGCTGGCCGCCGACAATCGGCGGACCCAACCGTTACCCGGGGTGACGCAGCTTTGGTGAGGTCTGGATCAATTACCCGGTTGAGGTCGGGTCGACGACAGGCTCAGAAAGCAGAACCGTTAGCTTACCACAAACCGCCCCTGACAAAAAATCGACCGATCCGTCCGGCCGGGTGACCCGGAGCCCTGGCCCATAATGGGCTGATGTCCACGGCGCCCACCCTTCTGACGCTGATCACCACCCGCTGGCTCAATGTGCTCCTCCTCGCCGCCCCCGCCAGCCTGCTCCTGCGCTGGCAGCAGGGTGTGTCCTTGTGGGTGTTCGGGCTGGCGGCCGTCTCCCTGATCCCGGCCGCGGGCCTGATCGGCACGGCCACCGAGCACCTCGCGCGGCGCTCCGGCCCGACCCTGGGCGGCTTCCTCAATGCGACCTTCGGCAACGCCGCCGAGCTCATCATCGCCATCGCCGCGCTCCGAGCCGGGCATACTGAAGTCGTCAAGGCCTCGATCACCGGCAGCATCATCGGCAACCTGCTGCTGGTCTTCGGGCTGTCGTGCTTCACGGGCGGCCTCCGCCACGGGCGGCAGAAGTTCAACCGCATCTCGGCCGGATCCGCGACCGTCATGCTGTTTCTCGCGGTCGTCGCGCTGGTGATGCCGGCGCTGGTCGCGCTCATCAGCTTCGGCTCGCTCGCGGCGCACCCGGCGGTCATCGATCGTCTGAGCCTGTGGTCGGCGGTGGTGCTGCTGGCGGTCTATGCCTGCGGGCTGGTGTTCTCCTTCCGATCGCAGCGCGATCCCCTGAGGCCCAGTCCCAGCCGCCACCCCGGCCCGCAGGTCGGCGCCGGCACCGCCATCGCGCTGCTGGCGATCGCCACGGTGATCACCGCAGTCGAAGCCGAGGTGCTGATCGAGGCGCTCCAGCCGGCGCTCGACGGCCTCGGCATGTCGGAGCTGTTTGCCGGCGTCATCATCGTGGCGCTGGTCGGCAATGCCGCCGAACACTACAGCGCGGTGACCGCCGCGCGCGACAACGAGATGACGCTGGCGCTCGAGATCAGCGTCGGCAGCAGCGCGCAGATCGCGCTGATGGTGGCGCCCGTGCTGGTGCTGCTCTCGTACGCGCTCGGCTCCCCCATGTCGCTGGTGTTCAACGCCTTTGAAATCGCCGCCATCGGCCTGTCGGTCATGGCGGTGGTGCTCGTCTCGGGCGACGGGGAAAGCAACTGGCTGGAAGGGGCCCAGCTGCTCGGCGTCTACCTCATCCTGGCGTTCGCCTTCTTCATCATTCCTGGCTAGCTCGAGATCATTCCCGGCTAGCTCGAGGCCGCAGGGCGCACAGTCGCCGCCGCAGCCGCACAGCTGTGCGCCCCGTCCACCCGTGCGCCTGCTGCATTCCCTGGGAGTTCCGCGCAATCCGTGATGGCACTGCGCTTGCGCCTGACGCCGGCAGCTGCCAGGGAGGCGCACACATGATCTGGTTTCTCGAGCGTGATTCGGAGCTGCTGATTTGCGAGATCCGCCGCGCGCAGGAAAGCGAAGAGTATGAGTTCGAGGTCGCGTCCGGGGACGGTCCCGCCGAGACGCAGCTGTACTCGTCGCCAAGTGCGCTCATCGACAGCTACCTCCGTACCCAGTCGGTCCTGCAGGCTCAGGGCTGGCGGCCGCGGATGAACGACATCGACGCGCTCGCGTAGTCCGGCACACTCGCGCGCGACAGCCCGCCCCACGACGTCGTCTGCGCCGCCACGCGGCATCGCCGTCGCCGGAGTCCGCGCCATTTGAGGGAGGAGACTTCGGTCGTAGTCGCATGACCTCGCAGTAGGTAAAACCTGCACCATTCGGGCACCCAAGCTCGAGTGGTTTTTCCCTAACTCATCGGTCGCTACCTCCGGCCAATCGCCGCTGAGGTCCACGTGGCACCTCCATTGCTCCTCCCCGTCACAGGAACTTTCAGACGAGCGCGCCACGTACACGCGCCGTCTTCACCCACGACGTGCTCGGAAGGAGCCCACCGATGAAACGTTCAATTACCCGATGGACAACGACCCTGGCGACGGCCGCGATGCTCGGCCTCCCGGTCGTTGGCGCGGCGCAGTCGTCCTCGACGCCGCCCGCAACCGCTCCGCAGCCGCCGACCCAGCAGCCCACACCGGAGCCGCCGTCGCAGCAGCCTGCACAGCCGGCGCAGCCCACCGCGGAACCGCCGACGCAGCCCACGCCGCAGCCGGCTGCTGAGCCCGCTCCGCAGCCGCCGACCAGTACGCCGACCGCGACCTCGGCGAGCGCCGCGCAGAGCCAGGGCACGCCGGAGGAACATCTCCAGCAGGCCAAGGCCGCGCTCGATTCGATTCCCGCCGCCTCTCTCAAGGGACGCGCGAAGACCCAGGTGGCGGAGCTGAAGCGCCACATGAACGCCCTCGAGCGGGCGTCGTCGTCCGCAGCGGCGTCCAGCACTGCCGCCGCCACGCCCGCGGCGAAGAAGGGCGGCGCCAGCGCCAACTGGGGCACCGAGGTCGCCGCGATGGACAAGGTGCTGACCGAGCTGCTCGGCAGCGGGTCGGCAGCGGCTTCGACCGAGGCCCCCACCGCGACCTCCGGAGCGACCGGCACGGCCGGCGCCGCCAAGGCCCACGAAACCGGCAGCGCGGTCGAGTCGCTCGACGACGCGACGCGGGCGAAGCTGACGGAAGTCCGGACGCACATCACCGCTTACGCGACTGCGAAGTCGGGCGCGACGACGGCGTCGCCGTCGGGCGCCGTTACGGCGTCAGCAGCCCCGGCCGCCCGGGAGACCGCCACGGCGGCGGCCCCGGCAGCCCGGGCAGCGTCGAGCGCGGCACCGTCGAGCAGCGCCTCGGCGACGCCGTCCGCCGCGACCCCGTCGGCGACTCCCGACAGCGCCGCCGCGGCGCCGGCGGCAAGCGCGAGCGCATCGGCAAACGCCAGCACGCCGGCAGGCAGCTCCGCCGCGGCCACCTCGGCCAGCCCGGATGCCGCGGCCGCGTCGCAGGCGGCGGGGCAGACCGCCTCGGCCGCGAGCGCGACTCCGCAGGCCGCGGCTCCCCAGGCGAATGAGGAAGCGGCCCGGAACGCGCTGACGGCCGCGCGCGACACACTCAGCCAGATGACCCAGCTCCCGGCTGCCGGGCAGCTGACCGGCGAGGCGCGCACCCAGGTGGCGCAGTTGATCACCAACTTCAACGAGCTGATCACCGCACCGGTGGACTGGAAGGCCAGCTACGCCAAGGTCTCGGCGAACCTGACCTCGCTGCTCGGCGCCGACGCGGCGTCGGCATCGTCCGCTTCGGCGCCGGCCCCCGCCGCGACGCCGTCCGCGACCGGGACCGCAGGCGCGGTCGGCACGTCCGGCGCCGCCACCGCCAGCGCGGAGATTGACCCCGCCGTTCGCGCCAAGCTGGTCGAGCTCCGCACGCACCTCGCGGAGTTCGAGCAGGCCGCCGGCGGCGCCGCCAAGTAAGCCGGCGTCACGTCTTCGGCAGCCGGGAAAGGGCGCGCGCCCTTTCCCGGCTTTTCATGTACGGACTTTTTTGTACCGCCGCTGATTTTCCGTTGGTAGACTGTCGTCCGCGACACCGGCTTTTTTCTCGAGGAGGCAGCATGCGGATGATTCTGGCGTCTCTCGCGGCGGCGGCGGCCCTGGCGGCGTCTCCGGCGCTGGCGGCGGACACATGGAAGGGACAGATCAGCGACGCGATGTGCAGCGCCATGCACGCGGACGGCGAGCACGGCACGAAGAAGATGACCGACAAGCAGTGCGTTGATGCGTGCGTGAAGGGCGGGGCGAAATACGTCTTCGTCGGCGAGGGAGACAAGATCTACAAGATTGCCAACCAGAATTTCGCCGGCCTGACGGCCCACTCCGGGCACACCGTCAATCTCACCGGGACGCTGAAGGACGACACCATCACGGTGGCCAAGATCGAGATGCCGGCGAAGAAGTAGCTCAGCGAACGAGCACGCGATCGAACAGGGCCTGGCTGGTGGCGGTCGAGATGTGGCTCGACACCGCCAGCCCGGCCAGAATTCGGGATGCCATCGGAATGGTCGCGGTCCCCACCGCCGTCCATTCGACCCCGTCGGCCGACCGGAACGCCGAGATTTCCTGCCCGCGCCGCTGCAGCTTCACCCACAGCGGTGCCTTGCCCTCCCCCGCTGCGGTGTGCTCGCTCACGCCCCCGGCAGCGGCGCGCCGCTGGAAGGCCGCGCCCCTGGCGCCCGACACCAGCATGATGGCGTGCGGGGATCCGGCGTCGAGCGATTCGCGCAGCATCACTCCGGCCTTCGACCACGTCCGCACCGCCGAAAGACTGGCGACCCTGGCGATGATTTCACCGTCCCCGGTCAGCGGCACCCAGGCGAAGTGGAACGCGTCGGCCGTGCCCCAGATGTCGTCTCCCGCCCCCGACACCCGCACGCCGGCGGTGCTGCTCACCGAAGACCCGGCAACGCCCACCGCGCCGACGTCGGCGTGCTTCCAGTCCGCCGCCGGCGCAATCGACATCTGCGAGAACACCGCGGCGGCGGGCAGGTCGGTGTGGCTCGAGACCGCCAGGCCCACGAGCACGTCGCTGCCCATCCGGATGGTGTCCGCGCCGATCAGGCGCCACGCCCCGCCGTCGGCCGCCACATAGGCCGAAATGCGGTCCCCCCGGCGCGACAGCCGCAGCCAGCGGGGCGCGGTGCCGGGGCCGCCGTCGGTGTGGACCGACTGCCCGCCCGCGACCGGCCGCCGCTGAAACGCGATCCCCTTGCCTCCTGAGACCAGCACGAACGCATGCGCCGAGTCGGGACTGTTCGACTCACGAATCATCAGCCCCGCCTTCGTCCAGCGGTTCGGCGCGTCGAGCGAGTCCAGCCGGGCCGTCACGTCGCCGTCGCCAGTGAGCGTTCGCGACACGAAGCGGAGCTGGTCCGAGGTCCCCCAGACGTCGCGGCCGCCGGCGGTGATGGTGTAGTCGTCGCCGGCGCCCAGCGCGCCTCCGCCAACGCCCACGCCGATGGCCGTGTCGGTCCACCCCGGCGGCAGCAGGTCGCGCGAGGCATAGAGCGACTGGATGGTCTGAATATCACCCTCGGACGGCGCCTGCACGATCCCCCCGTAAATGGGATACATGACCGACGACGGATCGCTCGAGTGGGCCAGGCCCAGGCTGTGTCCCGCTTCGTGAAGGGCGACGCTGAAGACGTCGTACTTGCCCGGTTCTCCGACGCCCCAGGCGTAGTCGTCGTTGAAATGGATATCGCCGGCATAGGGCTCGGACGACGGCGGTGCCGGGAAGAACGCGTGCGCGAGGGTTTCCGGCGCAAAGGGAAAGCCGTCGCCGTGATCGCGCGGGCCCCAGAACGCCGTGACCGACCGGGATTCGTTCGCCGCCGCGGCCGGACGCCAGTTGACGTCCACGTACTTCGCCCACTCGAACAGCGCGCGGATCAGCTCACCCTGCTGGAGGAGCACGCCAAGATCGGCGGTCGGATGCTGGAGGAAATACGACAGGTTGACCGCACCGGCGCCGCCGCCGTCCCAGCCTTCGCCCACCACCGCGTAATTCGCCA
>JBDTOB010000119.1:0-7244 GCA_039933435.1 Acidobacteriota bacterium
ACGCGCGGAGCGACGTCTTCGCGCTCGGCGTGCTGCTCTACGAATACGCCTGCGGCGTGCATCCGTTCAAGGCCCGCGATTCCCTGGGGGTGGCGGCGCGCGTGCTCGAGCATGACCCGGTACCGATCGCCAGCCTCCGTCCGGAGGTTCCGGCGGCGGTCTCGGCGGCGATTGAGCGGTGCCTCAGAAAGCGGCCGGCCGAGCGCTGGCCGAGCGCGGTTGAACTGGCGCTGGCCCTGGCGGCGCCGGCACCCTTGGTGCCGCAAGCGGCCGGGGAGCCGCGGACGCTGTGGTGGCGCACGCACCAGCTCGGCATGATGGCCTTGTACGCCGTGGCGGCGGGCCTCGCCTGGCACATCAAGGAGTGGACGCACGGCGGCGCCGCCGCGGCGTTCGTCGCCATCGGACTGGCCGGCGCGATCAACGGCGTGCTGCGCGGTCACCTGCTCTTCACCTGGTGGACGAACCGGGACGCAATCGCGGCCGAGCGGTCGCGCATCGGCTCGATGACGCTGGTCGTGGATCTCGCGCTGGCGGCGGTGCTGGCGGCCGCCGGGATCCTGGCCGAGCCGGCACGCCCGCTGGCGGCGACCGTCACCATTGCCCTGGCCGCCGCCATCGCGCTGGCCCGCACCATCGTCGAGCCGGCGACCACGCGCGCGGCCTTCGATCGGACCGGCGCCTGAGGCCCCGGCCGGCGGTGCGTTGCGGCGCGCCGCTCGGCCGGGATATCGTGTTCCGCCATGATCCTCCTGCTCCTCCTGATCGTGTTCGCGCCGCCGGCGCTGGCGCAGCAGCCCTTTGCCGAGCGCTGCGCCCCCTGCCACGGCGACGAGGCGCGCGGCTCCGCGAAGGGGCCGGGCCTGGCGATGAACCCGCGCGTCGCGGCGCAGACCGTCGACGAGCTGCGGGCGTTTCTGGAGCGCGGCAATCCCGGCGCCGGCATGCCGGCGTTCGCGGATCTGCCCCCCGCGGAACTGCTGGCGCTGGCGCGGTACCTGCGCCGCCTCAATGTCGAAACGATCATGCCGCCGCCCGCCGCCGCGGATCCGGCACGCGCGGCGTCCTGGGGACCGCCCGCTCCCGGCGACTGGCGCACCTATAACGGCAGCGACTCCGGAAATCGCTACAGTCCCCTCACCGGCATCACCCCGGCCAACGTCGCCTCGCTGAAGCTGCAGTGGGTCTTCCCGATGTCCTACTTCGGGCTCGAGGTGACGCCGCTGGCGGCCGACGGCGTGCTCTACGCGACCGGGCCGAACCAGGTGGTGGCGCTCGACGCGCTGAGCGGCGCCGCGCTGTGGCGGTACTCGCGGCCGCCGACGCCGGGGCTGGTCGGCGACGCGCGCCTCGGTACCAATCGCGGCGTGGCGATGCTCGACGACAAAATCTTCTTCGTAACCGACAACGCCCACCTGCTGGCGCTCGACCGCGCCACCGGGGCGCTCGCCTGGGAGACGACGATGGCGCCCGACGTGGCCGGCGAACAGCATCAATACGGCGGCACGATCGCGCCGCTGGTGGTGCATCAGACCGTGATCGCCGGCGTCTCGGGCGCGGACGCCGGAATTCGCGGCTTCGTCGCCGCGTTCGATGTCCGGACCGGGGCGCTGGTGTGGCGCCGCTGGACCGTACCCCGGCGCGGCGAGCCCGGCATCGAGACGTGGCAGGGGCCCGAGCCGACGAGAGGCGGCGGTTCGACCTGGCAGACAGGATCGTACGACGCGGTGTCCGACACGCTCTACTGGGCGACCGGCAATCCGTGGCCGGGAGGCGACGACCGCGACCGGCCGGGGGACAACCTCTATACCAACTGCGTCCTCGCGCTCGATGCCAGGACCGGCGAGGTCAAGTGGTATTACCAGTTCACGCCGCACGACGTCGAGGATCGGGACGCCACCGAACCGAACGTGCTGGTGGACCGCGTCTACCAGGGACGGCCCGCGAAGCTGCTGCTGCACGCCGATCGCAATGGCTTCTTTTACGTGCTCGACCGGACCAGCGGCGCGGTGCTGCTGGCCAAGCCCTTCCTGCGGCGTATCGACTGGGCCTCCGGTATCGGCGCCGACGGCCGGCCGGTGGTCATCGATCCGCACGGCTGCCCGACCGACGCCGCCAACTGGGCCTCGACCGCTTTTTCACCGCTGACCGGTCTCTATTACTTTCTCGCGCTCGAGGAGTGCGTCGGCACGCCCACCGGCTATCCCGACCAGACCGGGCAACGCTTTCTGCGGGCGGTGAATATCGAGACCGGAGAGATCGCCTGGGAGATCCCGCAGCCGGGGGCGGCGCGGGCCAAGACGTGGAGCGGTGTGCTGGCGACGGCGACCGGCCTGCTCTTCTACGGGCAGCCCAACGGCGGGTTCACCGCCGTCGATCAGCGCACCGGCAAGACGCTGTGGCAGTTTCCGACCAACGCGCGCATGAAGGCCTCGCCGATGACCTTCAGCGTCGGCGGGCGGCAATACGTGGCGGTGGCGGCGGGGCCGAACATTCTCTGCTTCGGGCTGTGACGATGAACCTCTGCATGCTCGGATTCGCGCTCGCCGCGGCGATGCCATCGCCGCAGGCCTGGCCGGTGCTGACATCACGGCCGGGGCTCACCAGCCTCGGGCCGGTGAAGATCGGCAGGACGATCGCCAAAGTAGTTGGAAGTCAAAGCAAGTGAGGCGCTGCCGGCACGGAGGTTGCTGCGTTTTCAGGCATGCCCAGTCTGTTCAAGGCGTTACGCTGTCTATTCGGTCGGTCCAATGACCGATATGTGGCAGCCCCATTCGTACTTCTGGTGCTCGCCGCCATCCTGACCGGAAGCGCCAGCCGCGCGGCTGCTGCCGATGTCCTCTGCGACCCGGCGGTCGACGACTGCCGGGCGCCCCTGATTCAGCTCATCCGCGACGAAACCGTCGGCATCGATGTCGCGTTCTGGTTCATGGAAGACGCCCGCTATACCGCGGAGCTGACCAAAAAGGCCCAGGAGGGGGTGCCGATCCGCGTCCTGGTCGATCCCCGCGCCAACGTCCCCAATCCCTTCAATGCCGACCGCCTCGCGGAACTGCAGCAGGCCGGCATCCCGATGCGCCAGCGCACCGCCTCCGGCATCCTGCACTGGAAGGCGATGATCTTCAGCGGCCAGAACACCGTCGAGTTCAGCGCCGCCAACTACAGCGCCGACGCGTTTGCACCCGTCACGCCGTATGACAACTACGTCGACGAGGTCATCGTCTTCAGCAGCGACGCGACGGTCGTGCAGAGCTTCATGACGAAATACGACGACCTGTGGACCGACATCAGCGGCTTCGCCAACTATGCCAACGTCACCGGCGGGCTGGTGCGCAGCTACAGCGTCTTTCCCACCGATCCGGAGCTCAATTTCTCGCCGGCGCAGAATTTCCGGTCCCGTGCGGTCGCGCGTTACGATGCCGAATCGCAGGGCATCGACGTCATCATGTACCGCGTCACCGATCCGGCCCACGCCGACGCGATGATTCGCGCGGTCCAGCGCGGTGTGCCGGTCCGGCTGATCACCGAGCCGCAACAGTACCGGGACCCGATCAGGTACTGGCACTCGTACAACATCGACCGCATGTACGCGGCCGGCATCCAGGTGCGGGAGCGGGCGCACGCCGGGCTGACCCATCAGAAGTCGGTGCTCCTGCGCGGCCAGCAGCTGACGATCTTCGGATCGTCGAACTGGACCTCTCCGTCGGCCGACCGGCAGGAGGAGCACAATTACTTCACCAGCAAGCCGGACTTCTTCCAGTTCTTCAGCGACCAGTTCGACCGCAAGTGGAACAACCTCTCAGGTCACGCTGAGACCCAGCCGTTCACTCCCGCGCCGCCCGACCGGCCGGAGATGCGGTCGCCCGCCGACCTCGCACAGAACCTCGACACCGGGTCGGTGACGCTGACGTGGAACGGCGGCCTCTGGGCCCACAACTATGACGTCTATTTCGGGACCGCCGCGGATCCGCCGCTCGTCGCCTCGGATCTGCCACTGGGCCCCAGCAAGTACTCGAGCGTGCTGCAGCGCTTCCAGGTCTCCAGCCTGCTGCCCGGCACCACCTACTACTGGCGCATTGTGTCGAAAACCATGGCGTCGATGGCGGCCTCAGGGCCCACGTATGCCTTCACCACCGCGGGCTTTGCCCCGCCGCCGCCGCCGACGGAGGGCCCGGGGCCTGGCGACGTAGTACTCTACGCGGCCGACGCGCCGGTCGTCCGCGGCGCCTGGCGTGTGCTGAGCGACGCGTCCGCGGCCCGAAGCGCCAGGCTCGGGATCCCCGACGCGGGACGAGCGAAGGTGACGACGGCATTTGCCGACCCCGCCGACTACTTCGAGATGACCTTCACCGCCGAAGCGGGGCGGCCCTACCGCCTGTGGCTTCGCCTCCAGGCGCAGGACGACTACTGGGCCAACGACTCGGTGCACGTCCAGTTCTCGCAGTCCGTCGATGCCGCCGGGGCACCTGCCTGGCGGATCGGCACCACCGGCAGCGCCGAAGTGAACCTCGAGGACGCCAAAAGCGCGGGGGTCTCGGGCTGGGGCTGGCAGGACAATGGTTATGGCCGCTTCGTGCTCGGCCCGGCGATTTACTTCGCGACGACCGGTCCGCAGACCATCCGCGTCCAGCGGCGGGAAGACGGCGCCTCCATCGACCAGATCGTCCTGTCGCCGGAGAAGTTCCTGTCGGCCGCTCCCGGGGGGCTGACGAACGACGCCACCATCCTCTCCGACACGGCCGGGCCCCCCCCGCCGCCTCCGGCCGCAGACACCGTCGTCATCCATGCCGCCAGCGTGCCCGTGGCCGCCGGCGCCTGGATGCTGTCGTCGGACGCCACCGCCGCGGGCGGCGCGAGGCTTGGCACCCCTGACCGCAGCGGCGCCAAGGTGACGACCGCGCTTGCCGATCCGGCCGACTACGTCGAAGTGACGTTCACGGCCAGCGCCGGGAGGCCGTACCACCTCTGGCTGCGCGGCCGCGCCGAAGGGGACTACTGGGCCAACGACTCCGTCCACGCGCAGTTCTCAGGCAGCGTCGATGCCGGTGGCGCGCCGGTCGCGCGCATCGGGACCAGCGACAGCCTGGTCGTGAATCTCGAGGACTGTTCGCGCTGCGGCGAAGAGGGATGGGGATGGCAGGACAACGGCTACGGCGCCGGGGTCTTCGGCCCCGATGTCTATTTCGAGGCGGCGGGCACCCAGACGCTGCGGATTCAGGTGCGGGAAGACGGGTTCTCGATCGACCAGATCGTGCTGTCCCCCTCCACCTATCTGACCTCAAGCCCGGGGGCGTTGAAGCGCGATACCACCATCCTGGCGCCGAGCAGCGGTGAACCGCATTGATCGCGGGTCGGGCCGGTCGCTGCGATAAAATCGCAGGGACCAGATGCCCGACCCCCCTCCCAACCGCCCCTCGCGTGGCGAGATCTCGCAGATCCTCGAAGGATGGGCGAACCGTGATGCCGCCGCCCGCGACCAGCTGGTCTCGCTGATTTACGACGAGCTCCACCGCCTCGCCCACCATTACATGCGGGGCGAGCGCCCGGGCCACACGCTGCAGACCACCGCCCTCGTACACGAAGCCTACCTGCGCCTCGTCGACGTCGATCGGATCCAGTGGCGCGACCGGGCCCACTTTTTCGCGATGGCCGCAACCACCATGCGACGGATCCTGGTCGATCATGCCCGGGGCCAGGCTCGCGACAAGCGCGGCGGCGGGGTGGTCATCACCCAGCTGGAGGCCGACGTCGCGGCGCCCGAGGCGGACGTCGATGTGGTCGCGCTCGACGCCGCGCTCGAGCGCCTGTCCGCGATCGACGCCCAGCAGGCGAAAGTGGTCGAGTTCAGGTACTTTGCCGGGATGACCATCGACGAGACGGCGGCCGCGCTCGAGGTGTCCAGCGGGACCGTGAAGCGCGACTGGACCGTCGCCAAGGCGTGGCTCTATCGCGAGTTGCGGACCGGATGATGTTGCCGGCAGACGACTGGACGCGCGTCAAGACAACGTTCGCCGCCGCGCTGGAGCGGCCGGCAGACGAGCGCGCCGCCTACGTGGCCGCCGCCTGCGACGGCAACATCGCGGTGCAGCATGAAGTCGAGGCGCTGCTGGCGGCGCACCTCGAGACGGACGCCTTTCTGGAAACGCCGGCGCGCCTGCGCTCCGGGGCCCCGGCGCCGGACCTCGCCGGGAGCGTGGCCGGCAGCTACACCATCGAATCGCGCATTGGCGCGGGCGGCATGGGCGAGGTCTACCTGGCGCGCGACTCGAAGCTCGGGCGGCCGGTGGCGCTCAAGCTGCTGCTGCGCGATCTCGCCGCCGATCCCGACCGCCTGCATCGATTTCACGCCGAGGCGCGGGCCGCCTCGTCGCTCAACCATCCCCACATCCTCGTGGTCCACGACTTCGGCGAGCTCGGCGGCCGCCCCTTCATCGTCACCGAATTCGTCGAGGGGCAGACGCTGCGGCACCGGCTGGAGGACGGCGCCGTGCCGGTCCCGGAAGCCGTCGACCTTGCCCTCCAGATTGGCGCCGCCCTCAACGCCGCGCACGCCCGCGGACTGGTGCACCGCGACATCAAGCCGGAAAACGTGATGGTGCGCCCGGACGGCTACGTCAAGGTGCTCGACTTCGGTCTCGCCAAGCTCGCCGCCGCCGTGGAGGGAGCAGACTCGACCTTCGACACGCTGCCGGGAGTCGTCATGGGCACGCCTCGCTACATGTCCCCGGAGCAGGCCCGTGGCCGGGACGTGGATGCGAGAAGCGACGTGTGGAGCCTTGGCGTCCTGCTCTACGAGCTGGTCGCGGGCCGGCCGCCGTTTGCCGGCGCGACCTCGGCGGACACCATCGGCGCCATTCTCGGCGCCGAGCCCGTGCCGCTCAGCCTCCAGGCCCCCTCGACCCCGGCGCTGCTCGAGCGCATCGTCAGCCGCGCGCTGCGAAAAGACCGTCTCGAACGCTATCCCGCCGTGTCGGAGATGGTCGCCGACCTCGCGGCCGCGAAGCGGCAACTGGAGCTCGGGGAGCCCGCGCCACGCGGCGACCACGCGGCGCTCGCCCCCGCGGGGGAAAGCACCTCGACGCCGCGCGGCGTGGCCGCCAGACGAACGCGCCTGATCGTGCTGCCGTTCCGGCTGCTGCGGCCCGATCCCGACATCGACTTTCTCGGCTTCGGCCTGGCGGACGCCATTGCCACGACGCTGTCGAGCCTTGATTCGATGATCGTCCGTTCGAGCATGACGGCGG
>JBDTOB010000120.1:0-7184 GCA_039933435.1 Acidobacteriota bacterium
CACGACTACCTCCGGCTGCTCTACGCGCGCGTCGGCCGGACCTACTGCCGCAATTGCGGCCGGGAAGTGGTCCGCGAAACCGCGGAGGTGGTGGCGCGCCAGCTCGGCGCGCTGGCGCCGGGCACGCGGCTGCTGATTGGCTTCGACATGCCGGTCGTGACCGCCTCGCCGATCAACCGCGAGCGCACCGCAGACGACGACGAAGCGACCGCTGCGGAGAGCAGCGGCGACGACAGCGCCCCGCAGCCGGATCTGCCGGACCTCGTCGATCCCGTCGCCGAGACGCTGGCGGCGCTGCGCCGCAAGGGCTTCGGGCGCCTCCAGGTGGACGGCCGGACGGTGACGCTCGAGGAGGTGGACGCCTCGACACTCGGGGATCGGGCGACGCTCCAGGTGATCGTCGATCGAGTGAAGGTCGAGGGGGACACGCGTGCCCGCCTCACCGACTCGATCGAGACCGCCTATCTGGAGGGGGGCGGCGCCGCGTTCGCGATCGAGCTGCCGGCCGCGGAGGGCGGCGACGCCGTCGTCCACCGGTTCAGCGAGCGCTTCGAGTGCCGTTCGTGCGGCATCCTCTATGAGGTGCCGCAGCCGCGGTTGTTCTCTTTCAACAATCCCTTCGGCGCCTGCCCGGCCTGCCACGGCTTCGGCAACGTCGTCGAGCTGGACATGGGGCTGGTGGTTCCGGACCCGTCGAAATCCCTGGCGCAGAACGCCATCGAGCCGTGGAGCAAGCCTCATTACCGGACGCAGCTCGCTGACCTGAAGCGGGCGGCGAAACCCGGCGGGGTGCGGATGGACGTGCCCTGGCAGGAGCTGACCGACGAAGAGCGGCGCTTCGTCACGGAGGGGGACGGCGGCAGCTTCGAGGGCGTGAAGGGCTTCTTCCGCTGGCTCGAACGCAAGAAATACAAGGTCCACGTGCGCGTGTTCCTCAGCCGCTACCGCGGGTATCTCACCTGTCCCGAGTGCGGCGGGGCGCGGCTGCGCCGCGAGGCCCGCGACGTCCAGGTCGGCGGCCAGACCATCGACGTCACCTGCAGCCTGACCGTGCGGGACGCCGAGCAGTTCTTCGCGCAGCTGGCGCTGTCTGAGAAGGAGACCGCCATCGCCGACAAGGTGCTGGCGGAAGTCCGCCGCCGGCTCGGCTTCCTGCGCGATGTCGGGCTCGATTACCTCACCCTCGACCGGCTGTCGTCGACGCTCTCGGGCGGCGAGTCGCAGCGCATCAACCTGGCGACCTCGCTCGGCTCGGCGCTGGTCGACACCCTCTACGTGCTCGACGAGCCATCGATCGGTCTGCACTCGCGCGACAACGAGCGGCTGATCCGGATCCTGCGGCAGCTCCGCGATCAAGGCAACACCGTGCTCGTGGTCGAGCACGATGCCGACATGATCAGGGTCGCCGACGTCATCGTCGACATGGGGCTGGGCGCGGGGGAGCAGGGGGGGCGGGTGATCTTCAGCGGCTCGCTGCCGGACCTGCTGCACGAGCCGCGCTCGCTGACCGCGAAGTACCTGCGCGACGAGCTGGCGATTCCGGTGCCGGCGGCGCGGCGCAAGCCCACCAACCAGAAGCTGCGCGTCCTCGGCGCCTCGGCCCACAACCTCAAGGCGGTCGATGTCGAGATTCCGCTCGGCATGCTCACCGCCGTCACCGGGGTCAGCGGCTCGGGCAAGAGCACGCTCGTCCACGACGTCATCTACGCGGCGCTCAAGAAGATCAAGGGGGAGTGGGACCGTCCGGTCGGCGCCCACCGGAAAATCGAAGGCGCCGAGTTCGTCACCGACGTCGTGCTGATCGACCAGAATCCGATCGGCCGCACGCCGCGGTCGAATCCGGTCACCTACCTCAAGGCCTTCGACCCGATCCGCGAGCTGTTCGCGCAGACCAAGGACGCGCGCTCGCGCGGCCTGACGGCCAGCCACTTCTCCTTCAACGTCCCCGGCGGCCGCTGCGAGGCCTGCGAGGGGGAAGGGGAAGTCAAGGTCGAGATGCAGTTCCTCGCCGACGTCTTCGTGCCCTGCGAGCACTGCGAAGGCAAGCGCTTCAAGCCGCAGGTGCTCGAGGTCAAGTACCGCGGACGCGACATCGACCAGGTCCTCGACATGACGGTGCGCGAGGCGCTGACATTCTTCAGCAGCTCGCCCAAGGTGCTGCGGCGGCTCCAGGTGCTCGACGAGATTGGCCTCGGCTACCTGCGGCTGGGCCAGCCGGCGACGACGCTGTCGGGCGGCGAAGCGCAGCGCATCAAGATCGCGGCGCACCTGTCGTCGCACTCGGGCGACCGCATCCTCTACATCCTCGACGAGCCGACCACCGGGCTGCACTTCGACGACATCGCCAAGCTGCTGGCCGCCTTCCGCAAGCTGCTGCAGGCGGGTCACAGCCTGCTGGTCATCGAGCACAACCTCGACGTCATCAAGACGGCGGACTGGATTATCGACCTCGGGCCGGAAGGGGGCGCCGAAGGCGGGCAGCTCATCGCCGCCGGCCCCCCGGAAGCGATTGTCAAGGTCGAGGCCTCGCACACCGCGCGCTACCTGAAGGACGTGCTGGCGGTGGGCCGGGTCAACGCCTACGGCATCGCCCGCGGCGCCTCGTCCTGATCGGGCCGCCCCGCCTCCCTGTTACAATGGGCGGGCCCCCCCGGTGATGGTCATGATCCGACAGATCGCTGTGTGCTTCCTCCTTGGTGCGCTGGCGTCGCCGGCGGCGGCCCAACAGGCCCGCTTCGACGACGTGGTGCGGAACCTCCGCAATCCCGATCCGAAGGTGCGGCTGAGCGCGGTGCGGCTGCTGCGCGAGTCGAAGTATCCGGAGGCCGCCGGACCGGTCGCGGCGCTCATCAACGACCCCGTGGACCTGGTGCAGCTCGAGGCCATCGCCGCCGAGCGGTCGTTCTTCCTGGTCGACGACATTCCCGGCAAGAAGCGGGTGGCGCTGCTGGTCGAGGTCCGCAACCCGGCGCCGGCGGAGACCGCCTTCGGGCTCGGTCCGCTGGCGGTGTGGACGCACCCGGTGCCGCCGGAGCTGGTGCAGGCGCTGCTCGAGGCGGTCAACGACAAGAACCAGAAGGTCCGCGTCGAGGCGATCTACACACTCGGCACCATCGCCCGGCCGCCGCTGGCCGCCGCGCCCGCCGCGGATCTGATCAAGGCGCTGGACCACTACGATCCGGTGATCCGGGCGGCGGCGGCGCGGGTCATCGGGCGGCTGGACGTCACGAGTGCCGGCGACGCGCTCATCACGTCGGTCAACGACTCGACGAGCCTGGTGCGCTATGCGGCGATGCGCGCGCTCGGGGAGATCCGCGCGGCGCGCGCGGTGCCGGCGCTGACGGAACAGCTGACGTTCTACAACACCGGCGAGGGAGGGGCGGCCGCGCTCGAGGCGCTCGCCAGGATCGCCAGCCCGTCGAGCGTCCCGGTCTTCACGGCCCGGCTGACCGACAAGGACCCGCGCTTCCGCACGGCCGCGGCCGAGGGCCTGGGGCGCGCCGGGGATACGAGCGAGGTGGCGGCGCTGCAGATGGGCGCGGGCAACGACACCTCGGCAGAGGCGCGCGCCGCCATGGCCTTCGCGCTGCAGAAGCTCGGTCAGCACTACGTCCCCAGGCTGGTGGAGTTCATGACCGCTCCGAAGACCGCCGGCCAGATCGCCGCCTACCTGATCGAGCTCGGTCCCTCGATCGTACCGGAGCTGACGCCGCATCTGCAGGACTCGTCCCCGGCCATCCGCGCCAACGTCGCGACGGTCATTGGCGCGCTCGGCGGACCGGCCGCCGAGGCGGCGATCGCGCCGCTCGTCGCCGACCCCGATCGCGACGTCGCGCAGGCCGCGACCCGCGCCCTCCGGCGCCTCAAGACCGAGACTCCCTGAGGCCGATGCGCGTCCTGCCGCGGGACTTCTACGCGCGGGCCACGCTCGACGTGGCGCACGACCTGATCGGCATGGTGCTGGTGCACGACTCGTCCGCCGGCCTGGCCTCGGGCGTCATCGTCGAGACCGAGGCCTACATCGGGGAAGCCGATCCCGCCTGCCACGCCGCACCCGGCCGCACGCCGCGCAATGCGCCGCTCTACGGCCCGCCCGGCATGGCCTACGTCTACCTCAATTACGGGATCCACTACCTGGTCAACGCCGTGACCGAGCCAGATGGCTGGCCGGCCGCGGTCCTGATTCGCGCGCTCGAGCCGCTCGACGGCGACTCGCTGATGCGGCGCCGCCGCGCGCGCGGGACCGGGCGGGCGGCGCGGGCGCTGGCCTGGGAGGAGCTGTGCCGGGGCCCGGGCAACCTCACCCGGGCGCTCGGGGTGTCGTTGCGGCACAACCTCGGCGACCTCACCGGCGGGCCGCTGCGCATCGAGGATCGCGGGCTGGGCCGGCGGCCCGTGGCGTGGACGCCCAGGATTGGCATCCGGGTGGGGATGGACGCGCGGTGGCGCTGCGTTGCGATGGACAGTGCCGCGGTGTCCGGACCGAAGCGGAGCCTCAGCCCCGCCGGCGCGGCGCCGTCGCCTTGACGACCGGCACTTTCACGGTCAGCGGCTTGCCGTCGCGGAGCAGGCCCAGCGTCACCGTCGAGCCGATCTTCGCATCCGACAGCAGCCGCTCGAAGTGGGTCGCATCGTCTATCGGCGCGGCGTTGAAGGAGACGATGATGTCGCCGGGCCGGATGCCGGCCGCATAGGCGTCGGACCGCTGCTGCATGCCGACGACGACGGCGCCGTGGGTGCTGGGGGCGCGGAGCTGTTCGGCGATCAGCGTGGTCAGCGACTGCACGGTGATGCCGGGAATGGTGCCGCGCTGGACCATCCCGAACTTGATCAGGTCGTCCATGACGTGGCGCGCGAGGTTGCTCGGCACCGCGAAGCCGATGCCCTGGTAGCCGCCGGTTTCGCTGAAGATGGCGGTGTTGATGCCGACCAGCTCGCCGCGGGCGTTGACCAGCGCGCCGCCGGAGTTGCCCGGGTTGATCGCGGCATCGGTCTGGATGAAGTCCTCGTAGGCGGCGAGCCGTCCCTCGAGGCTGCGGCCGGTGGCGCTGACGATCCCGAGCGTCACCGTCTGATTGAGCTGGAACGGGTTGCCGATGGCCAGCACCCACTCGGCCACCTTCAGCTTCGAGGAGTCTCCCCACGGCAGCACCGCCAGGTTCGAGGCCTCCACCTTCAGCACCGCGATGTCGGTGGCCTCGTCGACGCCGACGATCCGGGCGCGGAGCTCGCGCTTGTCCGGCATCGTCACCGAGACTTCGACGCCGTGCTCGACGACGTGGTTGTTGGTGAGGACGTAGCCGTCGGCGGAGACGACGACGCCGGAACCGAGGCTCTGGGCGCGGCTCTCGCGGTAGCCGAAGGCATCGTTGCGGTCGTCGAAGAAGAAGCGGAAGAACGGGTCGTTGGCGAACGGCGAATTGGGCGTGCGGACGACCTGGGTCGAGGAGATATTGGTGACGCTGCCGATCGCCCGCTGCGCGACGACCGTGAGGTCGGGCATCCCGCCGGCGATCGCCGGGGCGGCCTGGGCGCGCGCCGCCGCGGCCGGCGCCGGCGCCTGCGCGGCGCCCGGGGTCGCGGAGGCCTCGCCGGACGAGCGCATCCGGCCGGTGAGGACCAGGCCGGCGCTCAGGCCGAGGGCGGCGAAGAGCAATGGATAGACGGCGCGGCGCATCAGCGGACCTCGATCGTCTGCAGCGGCGCAGCGGGAACCTTTGGCAGCGTGACGGTGAGGACGCCGTTCGCGAGGTCGGCGGAGACCGCGGCGACGTCGATGGCCTCGGCGAACTCGAAGGTGCGGGCGAAGGCGCCGTCGGCGCGCTCGACCTGGTGGAAGTGCACCACCGGCGGCGCCCCGGCGGGGCGGGCGTGGCGGCAGCCGCGAAGGGTCAGCCGGGTGGCGTCGAGCACCAGCTCGATGTCCTGGCGCGCCAGCCCGGGCAGCTCGGCCGACACTACGAAGGCGGCATCGGTTTCATAGACGTCGATCGGCGGCGTCCACGCTTCCGGATGATGGGTGGAGAGGCGCTCCATCCGCTCCTGCCAGGCGCGCAGCTCGTGCAGCGGTTCCCAGGGCATGGGGGGATCGTAGCACCGCTCCACCTGCCTGTGCTACGATCCGCGGGTTCTGGTCGGAGATTCATGGCTTCCATCAACGCCACACGGCTCAAGAAGGGGATGCTGGTCAAGATCGGGGCGGACCTGTTCCGCGTCCTCGAACTGCAGCACGTCACGCCCGGGAACCTGCGCGGCTTCGTGCGCATCAAGTTCCGCAACATCCGCAACGGCAGCCTCTCGGATCAGAAGCTGCGGTCGGAGGACACGCTCGACCGCGCCGTCCTCGACGAGCGCGAGATGCAGTACCTCTACAAGGACGGCGACGCCTTCCACTTCATGGACACCTCGTCGTTCGAGCAGTTGCACATCGATGCCGAGGCGCTCGGCGAATCGGTGGACTACCTGATTCCGGACGCGCTCATCAAGGTCGAGTTCTACGGCGAGGAGCCGGTCGGCATCGAGCTGCCGCCGACGGTGGACCTGGTGGTCGAAGACACCGCGCCGGGCATCAAGGGGGCGACCGCCAGCAACCAGATCAAGCCGGCGCGGCTCGAGACCGGCCTGGTGGTCAACGTCCCGCCGTTCGTGAACAACGGCGACAAGGTGCGCGTCAGCACCGACACCGGCGAGTACCTCTCGAGGGCCTGAGCGGTCCGGACCCGGGCTAGCGCGGATGGACATCACCCCACACCACCACGCCGGGTGGATCGAAGTCATCACCGGCAGCATGTTCAGCGGCAAGAGCGAAGAGCTCATCCGCCGGCTGCGCCGCGCCCAGATCGCCCGCCGCAAGGTCCAGATCTTCAAGCCGAAGATCGACAACCGCTACGGCGACGACCACATCATCTCGCACAGCGAGATGCGCATCCCCTCGGTCAACCTCTCGTCGTCGCGCGACCTGCTCGCGCAGGTGCTGGCCGACACCGAAGTGGTGGGCATCGACGAGGGGCAGTTCTTCGATACGGAGCTGCCGGGGGTGTGCAGCGCGCTCGCCGACCAGGGCAAGCGGGTGATCGTCGCCGGGCTCGACCAGGACTATCTGGGGAAGCCGTTCGAGCCGATGCCGCAACTGCTGGCGATTGCCGAGTACATCACCAAGACGCTGGCGATCTGCATGGTCTGCG
>JBDTOB010000121.1:0-7149 GCA_039933435.1 Acidobacteriota bacterium
CAGCTGGCGGTCGTCCATCGGCGAATGGGTGCCCAGGGCGACGAGAAAATCCAGCACCGCCACCCGCCCGCCGATCTCCGCCTCGAGGATGTCGAACATCAACGGCAGCGGCATCGTCCGCGTCCCGTCCGGGACGAGCACCAGCACGCGGCGGCCGTCGATCGCCAGCCCCGCGAGACTCTCGGCGGCGATGCCGCGGATCTCGGCGGCACTCAGGTAGCCCTCGGCGACGCCGCGTCCGATCACCGGCATGGCCTTACCTCACTGCCCCGGGCCGGGCGATTTCCAGCAGCTCGGGGTTGGTCCAGGGCCGGGTGCGGCCGGCCGTCTCAGCCCGCACCGTCTTCACCATCGCCGGATCGACCGGCGATCCATCCTGGCCCCACTCGCGCCGGATGTAGGTGAGGACGCCGGCCACCTGATCGTCGGAGAGCACCGACCCGACCGGCGGCATCAGGCCAATCGGGCCCTCCTTGCCGTTCATCAGGATGCGAATCGGCACGTCGGCAGCGGCGAGGGCGAGCGGTGATCCGACCAGGCTCGGCGCCAGCTTCTCCTGCCCGCGGCCGTCCGGCTGGTGGCACGACTGGCAGATGTTGCGGTAGACCTCCTGCCCGGCGTTGAAACGGACCTGCTCTTCAGCGCTGAGCGGCGGGATCGGCGCGGCCGCGCCCGGCTTCCCGGGCCACTCGACCCGCGCCATGATCGCCGCGGCGCGCGGTCCGAGCTCGTCCGGCTTCTGCGCCAGCGCCGCCAGCGTCAGCGGCTCGCGGCTGACACGGACGAGGCGCCTGACCGGCGGAGGCGGCGGCGCCTGGGGAAACGCGTAGGCGCCTCCGGGCCCGCCCCGGGCGCCGGCGCAGGTCGGGCACGGCGGCTGCGGCAGCGCCGCCCGGCCGCGTCCGGCTGCCGGGCTCCCCGGCATCGCCGCGCCGAGCACCGAGACTTCGGCGCCGCGCAGCAGCGCCGATCGCTGCCACTGCGGCCGCGCCGCGTCCGCTACCCATCCGAACAGCGACTGGATGGCGACGTCCTGGCCGCCGCGCACCAGCGTCGCCGCCAGCATCGTGATGGCGGCGTCGCGCTGCGGCGTCTGGTCGGCCGACGCCTGGAGCAGCTTCTCGAGCGCCGCCCCCTCGGTGCCGCGCAATCCGCTCAACGCCGCGTCGAGCGTGATCGGATCGTCCGCATGCCGCTCGAGCATCGTGACGATGGCCGACTCGCGCGCCCCGGCCGGGAGCGCGCCGAGCGACGCCGCCAGCTGCTGGCGCACCGACCAGTCCTGATCGTCGAGCCGCTTGAGGACCGCGGCCTGGATCGGGTGGCTGGCCATGCCCAGCCACCGCTCGGCGAGGCGGACGCCCGCGACCCGCACCTCGCGCGCCGGATCCTCGAGCGCCGCGCTCACCTGCGCGGGCTCGATCGCATCGATGCCGTCGAGCGTCCACAGCGCGTGGAGCCGGACCCGCCAGTCGTCCGCCGCGGTCAGCTTCACCAGCGCCGGCGCCACCGACTTGTCGCCGCGTTCCACCAGTATCCGCTGCGCGGTGTCGCGCCACCAGCCGCTCGGATGCGACAGCGTCTCGACCAGCTGCGCGGTGGAGGCGTCCGCCAGGCGCTTGTCGTCGCGCCGGGTGTCGTCGTGCATTACCCGGTAGATCCGCCCCATGCCGGTGGGCTGCTCGAGCTTGTTGGTGAGAATGTGATCGCGCAGGTACTCGGTGATGTCGGCGCGCTGCTGGATGACGCCGCGATACATGTCGACGATATAGAGCGTGCCGTCGGGCGCGTTCGAGAGATAGACCGGCCGGAACCGCTCGTCGGTCGAGGTCAGGAACTCCCCCTTCTCGTACGCCTTCCGCGCCTTCAGCGTCGTCCCGGTGTCCTCGATGACGATCCGGCTGACCAGGTTGGCGGCCGGCTCGGCGACGAACATGTTGCCGCGCAGCTCCTCGGGAAGCCGATCGCCGCGGTAGACGAGCGGGGCGCAGACCGAGGTGAAATGAAAGAGCGTGCCGTCGGGACGGTCGATGCCGAGCTGATAGGCGCGGTTGGTACCGGGGTTCGGCCGCGCCGGCCACACCACGTTGACGAGATTCTCCGGGTCGCGCAGCGCTTCGTAGCTGCCCCGCGTCCGCAGCAGGTTCGGATTCCGCAGGTAGTACGGCGTCGGCACGAAGTCGACGTGCACAGACGACTCGTTGGTATTGCGATAGACGCGGCCGGCGTCGTCATGGGTGGCGCCCCACTCGCCGCGGGTCAGCGTCTTCTGCGCCTCGATGCGGCCATTTTTGAAGCGCAGGAAGATGTCGCTGTCGGCGGTGTTCATCCAGTTGTCGAGGCCCCAGTCGAAGTCGTTGGCGTTCTGCTCGACGCGGGCCTCGCGGCGGCCGTACTGGTCGGTGACGCTTTCCTTGCTGTCCATGCGCAGGTCGCCGTTGGTGTCGTGCATCAGCCAGGCGTTGGGCGGCTCGGCGACCAGGACGCCGTGCTCGAGGACCTTGAGCGAGCGCGCCAGCACCAGGCCGTCGGCAAACACCGTGCGCTTGTCCATCCGGCCGTCGTGATCGGTGTCTTCCAGCACGACCACCTTGCCGACCGGCTCCATGAACGGCTCCGGCGCCGACAGATTCGGCACGAACCCCGGCATCTCCACCACCCAGAGGCGGCCCTGGGGATCCCAGTCCATGACGATCGGATCGTGGACGAGCGGCTCGCTGGCGACGAGCTCCAGGCGGTAGCCGGGGGGCATCGCAAACGTCTTCATCGCCTCGGCCGGAGAGAGCGCGGGGGACCCGTCGGGCCCTTTCTGCACCGGCGGCGGCCACTGGCCGCCGGTCGGGGCGCTCTGATAGCCGAAGACACTGACCGCCGTCGTCGCGACGGCAAGCGCGGTAATGCGAAACCTGGCAGGAAGCATCTGTTCGCGATCCTCAGGAAAGACGTGGGGACACGCCGGCCCGGGCCGGCCATCGTCTGCTCATGATATGCGCCACGGCGGAGGATGTCATGTGGCGGGCGCGGCGCGCAGGTCCAGCCGGTGAAAGCCTTGCGGATCGGCGGGAAACGCCACCCCGAAGGGGGCGCCATTGACCGAGCCCAGCTCGATCTGCCCGCGCTCGATGCGAAGCGCCGGAAATCCGCCGGGATGACGCTGGTAAATGTCTCCGTGGCAGCGGAGCGAGGCGTCCTGCCACTCCCGCGGCAGCATGTCCAGGCCGCGGTAGTAATGGTGGCCGTTGCGCTCGACGTGATCGATGCCGAGGAGCGCCGTCATCGCCAGATCCTGGAGCAGCGCCACCGGGCCGAGGTTGCAGAGGTCCTCGCCCGTCAGCACGCCCGGCTGCCCGGCCTTCCGTCTGGCCGCGAGCAGCGCCGCGTTCGCGAGCCCCTTGACGATCCCCTTGCAGTTCTTGTGGCTGGTGCCGTCGTAGCCGAGCGCCAGGGCGCGCGGCAGATCGTCGAGCCCGCCGTCCGACTCGTCGATGATGACCGGGGGACGGCCGCTCCAGCCGGCGAGCGCGGCGCCGGCCGCGGCGTCGAGCGCGCGGCTGCGATGGACCGGCTGCTCGACCACCAGAATCCGGCGCCAGAGATCGCCAAGCACCGCGGTGCCGCGGGCGCGCTCCCAGAAGCGGCGGAAGGCCTCGAAGTCGGGGAAGTTCTCGTTGCCGTCGAGCGTCGCGAAGAACTCGCCGTTCGTCTCCCGGCCGACGACGCCGGCGAGCCTCGACAGCCGGTCCAGATCCGCCTCCTCGCCGCCGGTCAGCTTGATCTTGAAGTACCGCAGGCCGTAGGCGCGGATCGAGGCTTGCAGGTCCTGCGGCAGCCCGTCGTCCATCCGCTCGGCGTCCGGGATGTCGTCCGGCAGGATCGGATCGCCGAGGCCGACGGTGTGGCGCACATGGCAGCGCGGCAAGGGCGCGTCCGGCAGCAGCGCCCGCAGCTCGCCGACGGGGCCGCGGTCCAGAACTTCGAGCCGCAGATCCAGCCGTCCGTCGTGGAGCATGCGATGCAGCGGCTGCGCCGCGGCGCGGCACAGCCCGTCGAGCACCGCGCGCTCGACCAGGCTCACCCCGAGACCGGCGAGCAGCGGCGCGATGCCGCGCGCCTCCGCCCACGCTGTCTGGGCGGCCTGGACCTCGCGCCACCACTCGAAGTAGCTGTGCGGCTCGCGTCCGGCCTCCTCCGCCGCGGCGGCGGCATGTCGCAGCACCCGCAGCATCTCCGGCAGATCCTCGTCGAAGGTCGTGGCCGGGTTCTTCGTGAACCACTTCGGCGGCAGGCCGTCGGAGGCGAGGCCCGGCGACGAGGCGGCGCCGAGCGTCACCCGGGTGCGCAGGTAGACGTGGGGCACGTCGGTCATCGCGGCGATGCCGTAGCGGAACGGAAACCGGGTGCGGGCGTGCAGGACGAACGCCTCGAACGGACCGATGGTGAAGCGGTCAGCCACGGTCGCTCCGGCGGCCGAGGTAGAGATCGCGCCCCTCGGTGAGCGCACGGATCTTGCGGTCGGCGACCGACCGCTTCAGCATCCAGAAGCCGCAGTCCGGATGGACGTAGCGGACGCGCCCCGGGCCGAGCGCCCGCTCCGCGCGCTCGAGTCCCGACGCGATCTCGTCCGCGGTCTCGACGTGGTTGACCTTGATGTCAACGGCGCCGACACCGATGCCGATCGCCGGATCGAGGTCCTTGAGCGCGTCGAGATCCGAGGCCGGGCGATGCGCGAGCTCGAGCACCAGATGGTCGGCCCTCAGGCTGTTGAGGAACGACAGCAGCGGCTTCCACGCGCCGCGTTGAATCGTCTGGCCGCCGTAGTTGCCGAAGCAGAAGTGCACGGCTTTCTCGACGGTGACGGCGTCGAGCACCCGGTTGATGGCCTCGGCGGCGAGCGGCGCGTCGCCGGGATTCCCCGGAATGTTCGCCTCGTCTACCTGGACGCAGGCGCACGCCAGGTCCGCGGCCTGCGCCGCGAGCACGTCCGCCAGCGCCAGCGTCAGCTGTTCGAACGAGCGGTAATGGGTGTCCAGCAGCGTCCGCGCCAGCATGTAGGGACTGGTGAGAGTGAACTTGAACGGGCCGCCGGCAACCGCCGCGGCACGGGCGCAATCCTCGGGCATGTTGAGCGTGCCCTCGGCAAGAGCCCCGACGACGACGGCGGCCGGCTTGCTGCGGAACCGCATCTCGGTCTTGGCCCGGAACGCCGCCGTATCCAGGCGGCCGACCTGCGCGCGAATGCCCGCCAGCGGCCGCACGAAGTACTCGATCATGCCGTTGGTGTCGGGGTGGTCGAGGTCGAAGCGGTAGAGCTCGCCGTCGGTCGGCAGGTCGATCCCGGCCTGCCGCTGGGTGTCGAAGACCACGCGCGTGGCATCGACGAGCGCCTGTTCGCTTGGCGCCGCGGCCAGCCAGTCGGGCACCGGGTACGAGCCCACGGTCGTGGTGAGGATCTCTGGGCGTGAGGATGTCATGCGGAAAGCATAATGCCATCGCCGCGGCCGGTGCGGAGTTCCGGGCGGAGAACCCCATCCGGTAGAATGACGCGATGAGATTTGGCATCTGCAACGAGCACTATGAAGGCTGGGCCTTCGACCGGATCTGCCGGTCGGTCGCCGGCATGGGCTACCAGGGCCTGGAAGTGGCGCCCTTCACGCTCGCCTCCGCGATCACCGACGTCACCGCGCAGCAGCGTTCGGACCTGCGCCGCCAGGCCGAGGACAGCGGCCTGCAGATTCTCGGGCTCCACTGGCTGCTGGCGAAAACGGAGGGACTCTACCTCACCTCTCCGGACGCGGCGGTACGGCGGCGCACCGCGGATTACCTCGAAGCGCTCGCCGAGGCGTGTCGCGAGCTGGGCGGCACGCTGATGGTCTTCGGCTCGCCGAAGCAGCGCTCGCTGCTGCCCGGGGTTGCCCGGGAACAGGCGTACGAATGGGCGGCCGAGACCTTCCGTGCCGCGATGCCGGCGCTCGCCGGCTGTGGCGTCTCGCTCTGCATGGAGCCGCTGTCGCCGGCGGAAACCGACTTCGTCAACACCTGCGCCGACGCCGAGCGGCTGGCGCGGATGGTGGACGACCCGCATTTCGTCCTCCATCTCGACGTCAAGGCGATGTCGAGTGAGCCGGACCCGGTGCCGGATCTGATTCGGCGCTACGGCAGCCGCGCCGGTCACTTCCACGCCAACGACGCCAACCTGCGCGGCCCCGGCATGGGGGACGTGGACTTCGTGCCCATCTTCCGCGCCCTGAAGGACGCCCGCTACGACGGCTGGGTGTCGGTCGAGGTGTTCGACTACACGCCCGATCCCGAGACCATCGCACGCCGCAGCATCGACTACCTGCGGGAGTCGCTGCAGGCGGCAAACGGCTGAGCGGATCGGTCAGAGGCCGAGCGCGCGCCGGGGATTCTCGACCGTCAGCCGGTGCACGACCTCGTGCGAGAGTCCCAGCCCGGTGCGCAGGTTCTCGGCGCTCTGCCGCATGGTGACGGCGGAGCCGACGAAGTGCGACCGGTCCGGCGCCCGCGGCACCATGTCCTCATCGACCACCACCTCCCGCCGTCCGAGCGTGTAGCGTCCGGGGCCGAGCCCGGCGGGCGCGATCCCATCGCTGACCACGATCGCCCGGCCGGGGTCGGCCAGGCGCAGATAGTTGGCCAGCACGAAGAACGGCAGGTGCGCGCCATCGGCGATGAAGGTCAGCCACAGCTCCCCCGCCAGGCTCAACACCCGCTGGACGATGTTGTCGTGGCGATGGAGCTGCAGCGGGCAGCCGTTGCCGACGTGGGTGAACATCGACAGCCCGGCATCGATCCCCTGGCGCAGCTGGTCGAGCGTGGCATCCGAATGGCCGCCCGATACCCGCACGCCCTCGTCGGCGATCATCCGGGTCACCCGTCCGCCGGGATCGCACTCAGGCGCCAGCGTGACGATCCGGGTCAGGCCGGCGCCGGCGTCGAGCAGCCGCCGCATCACCTCCGGGTCGGCGGGCCCCATCGCGTCGTGCGGATGCGCGCCGCGGTAGCCCTCGGCCGGGTTGAGGAACGGCCCCTCGATGTGCAGCCCCGGAATCAGCCGCTTCGCCACCGGATCGGCCTCGCGCAGCCGCGCCAGCGCCGCCAGCCGGCCGCACATCGCCGCCGGCTGATCGG
>JBDTOB010000122.1:0-7143 GCA_039933435.1 Acidobacteriota bacterium
ACTTCGTGGCGGTCGCCGGTTGGCTGGTGACGGGACTGGCCTACCTGCTGGTGCTGGGCACGAGCGATCAATGGCAGCGGCTGGTGCCGACCTCGTGGACGGTGTTCCCGGATGCGTGGGCGGCGGCAGTCTCGTACCTGAAGCTGGACCTCCCAGCCCCGGGCAATCCCTATAACGCCCTTCAGCAGTTGACCTACTTCGCCCTGGTGTTCGTGCTCACGCCAGGCCAGATCTGCACTGGATTGGCGATGTCACCGGCGCTCGCCGGGCGTTTCCCCTGGTTTCCGCGCCTCTTCGGCGGGCGGCAGGCCGCCCGCAGTTGGCACTTCCTCGGGTTGATCGCGTTCGTGGCGTTCACCGTCCATCACGTCGCCCTGGTGATCGCCCACGGCTTGCTCGACGGGCTGGCCAAGATCGTCCTCGGCGTGGAGGGGCCGACCGCCGCACAACACGCCGTCGCCCTCGCGATCGCCCTGTGTTTCATCGTCGCGCTGGTCGCGCTCCATGTCTACGCGACGCGGCGTTCCCTGGTCGAGCCGCGTGCGATACAGGACGCGTTGCTGCGCATTGTCGACCCGCTGCAAGCACGTCTCCTGCAGCCGTTGACATCGCGGCAGCGTTACCGCCCGGAGGACATCACGCCCGACCCCAGACCCAACGGCCGGCCGCCGCGCCGCCGGCCGTACCTCGATCTCGTCGAGCGGGACTTCAGTGGGTGGCGCCTGGAGGTCGGGGGATTGGTGGAACAGCCGCTGTCACTGACGCTCGACGCACTGCGAGGCCTGCCGCCGGAGCATCAGATCACCCTCCACAAGTGCATCCAGGGGTGGAGCTACACCGCCGCGTGGCAGGGAGTGCCGCTGAGCGCGCTTCTCGATCGTTGTCGGCCCACTCCGCACGCGCGCTACATCCTGTTTCGCACGTTCGACGACAAGTGGGAGGAGCCGGGCCACGGCGAGTACTACAGCGTCATCGATCTCGATCTCGCCCGCGCACCCCAGACCCTGCTCGCCTACGCCATGAACGGGCAGCCCCTGCCGACGGCGTTCGGTGCTCCACTGCGTCTGCGGCTGGAGAGCCAGCTCGGCTACAAGATGGTGAAGTGGATACGCTCGATGGAGTTGATCGCCAGCTACGACGACATAGGCGCCGGGTACGGCGGCTGGCGCGCCGACCTCTTGCACTACGGCCGCCTCGCCCCTATCTAGTGCGAGAATGCGCCGAACTCAAATGGTGACGGTCCGGCTGGCGACTCCGGGTGAATTGTTGCCCCGAGCGAGGACGCTGTCATCCACACTCGGCGTCCATCCGAAGGAAGACATCGTGGCATGTGTGATCGCTACCGGCCGACCGGCCGCGGCCCTCGGATCGAGCGACGTGCCGATCCGGGGTGTAACCGTCCGCCGTCTCGACCCTTCTGAGACGCGCCTCAAGGTCCGGCATCACCACGGTCGACGACGTCGGGCCGTTGTGGCGGTGAGGCCCTGCGAACGGGTGAGCGGACCGATGGAGTCGTCGTGGGCCGGCGCGAGATAGGCACGCACGCACTGCCGATCGACGAGGTCTTTCAGCGTCTGGACTCCGGGCCGCACGGACTGACGCGGACAGACGCGGAGCGACGATTGGCACGGGTCGGCCGCAATCGTCTCGAAGTGGCGCGTGGCGATACCGCGCTGACGCTGTTCCTCCGTCAGTTCAAGAGTGTCGTCGTGGTTCTGCTGCTCGTGGCTGCGGTGATCGCCTCGGTGACCGGTGCAGTACTCGACGCCGCTGCGATCGCCGTGGTCCTGCTGCTGAATGCGGCGCTGGGGTTTGCCACGGAGTATCGAGCCAGCCGGGCCATCGCGGCGCTGCTCGATCTTGACGTCCCCCATGCCACGGTCATGAGAGACGGCGAGGTCGTGACGATCGACGCGCAGACACTGGTGCCGGGTGATCACATCGTTCTGAATCGCGGCCAGCACGTACCCGCCGACGGTCGCGTCGTCGAAGCTTCCGACCTCCGCATCGACGAGGCCCCTTTGACCGGCGAGTCCTTTCCAGTGTCGAAGCTGGCGAGCGTGCTCCCGCCGGACACGCCGCTCGCCGAGCGCCGGAACATGGTCTACAAGGGGACGCTGGTGGCTGCGGGCACCGCGCGCGTGGCCGTGACCGATACCGGCATGCGCACAGAAGTGGGCCGGATCGGGGCTCTCACGACCGCCGTCCACACAGCGCGCACGCCGCTCGAGCGTCGACTCGACGCCCTCGGGAATCGGCTGGTCTGGCTGGCGCTCGCGGTTGGCGGCCTGGTGGCGCTGGTCGGCCGGCTGCACGGTGCTCCGCTGGCTCAGGTGATTGAAACCGGCATCGCCCTGGCCGTCGCCGCGGTGCCTGAGGCGCTGCCGGCGGTCGCGACCATTTCCCTGGCCGTCGGTGTGAAACGCATGGCCGCCCGGCACGCCTTGGTCCGACGACTGGCGGCGGCCGAAACGCTCGGCTCCACCACCACCATCTGCACGGACAAGACTCGAACGTTGACGTCAGGGGTGATGAGTGTCGGGCGCGTCTGGACGGGCGAGCGGGAGTTTGTCGTTCGGAGAGGAGAAGGTGGGGGGACGCCCGATCCCAGGCTGGTCACAGCCCTGGAAGTGGCCGTTCTCGCCAGCCAGCCTCAGTCAAGTCACGGGCAGCCGGACGCCAGCGCCAACGCCGATCCGGTTGACGCGGCAGTCCTGCAGGCCGCGGCCGACCACGGTATCGATCGCCGGGCCCTCGAGCAGGATCGCCCGAGCGTCGGGCTGGTGCCGTTCTCGAGTGAGCGCAGGTTCACGGCGTCGTTCCATCGGGTCGGAGCGTCGACGATCGCCTACGTGAAGGGCGCGCCGCATGCCGTCCTGGCACTGACGGGCGAAACCGATGGCAGCCTTGCGATGGCGGAGGAAGATCGGACAAAGCTGGAGCGCGTCAATGAGCGGCTCGCGGCGGAAGGCTTTCGGGTGCTCGCGCTGGCCTATGGAGCCGTCGCTTCTGTCGATGAAGCGTCGCTTCAGGACCTGACGAGTCTCGGCCTGATCGGACTGATCGACCCGCCGGCGGCCGGGGTCGCGGCCACGGTCGCGCGGCTCCAGCGCGCCGGCCTGCGCATCGTCATGCTCACGGGGGATCAGCGATTGACGGCGGAGGCCGTGGGCCGGGACATCGGCCTGTTTACGGGCGACGCGCAGATGGCCGGTCCCGGCGAGATTGACGACATGTCGCCGCAGCATCTTCGGCAGGTGGTGACACGGATCGCCGGATTCAGCCGCGTGACGGCCGAGCAGAAGCTCGATATCGTCCGGGCCTTGCAGGCGCGCGGTGAAATCGTCGCGATGATCGGCGACGGCATCAACGACGCGGCGGCATTGAAGCAGGCCGATGTCGGCGTCGCCATGGGCAGGCGTGGTTCCGATGCGGCCAAGCAAACCGCGTCGATCGTCCTTCAAGACGACAGGTTCGAGACGATTGCGGCGGCAGTGGAAGAAGGCCGCGTGATCTTCGACAACGTCCGCAAGGTCGTGTTCTACCTGTTCAGCTGTAACGTCGGCGAGGTGCTGGTACTCCTGGGCGCCGGTCTGGCGGGCCTGCCACAGCCCTTGTCGCCGCTGCAGATTTTGTGGATGAACCTCGTGACCGACACCTTTCCGGCTCTCGCACTGGCCGCGGAGGCTGGTGAGTCTGACGTCATGGCACGGCCACCGAGGGACCCGCACGAAGCGATATTGTCGGCGACCTTTCTGCGCAGTATCGCCGCCTACGGCATCCTGATCACGGTGGTGACATTGGCCGCCTTCGTCTGGGCGCTGCGCGCACGCCCGGACCACGCCGTCTCGATCGCGTTCACGACGCTGGCGCTCGCCCAGATCTTTCACCTCGGCAACGCCCGCAGCTCGCATCCTGTCCTGACCCTCCAGCGTGCCTCCGCCAATCGCCAGGCCCTCGCCGCGGTGGCTCTGACCGTTGCTCTCCAGTTGGCTGCTCTCTATATCCCGGCGCTGGCGGCGACGCTGAGCTTGACGCCTTTGAGCTGGATGGACTGGCTCGTCGTCGTGCCGCTGTCGCTCTTGCCGGCACTGGCCGGCCAGGCAACGAAGCTGCTGAGGGAGCGTCGAGAGAGTCAATGACTACCTGGCGGATATGCGACCTACATGGCGTTCGCGGCTGTCGGACGGAGACCACCATCGCCTCGAGGCTGTGACTCGGTGTCGGAGAGCAGTCGCGGAGCGATCGAGGCCCGCAAGGCATTGAGGACCGCGAGGACGTCGATGACTTCCTGGGTAATGGCACCGGCGACCGGGGGGAGGTGACCCGTTGCGGCGACGAACATCGCCATTACACTCAGGCCCATGCCCCCAATCGCGCTCTGCAGCGCAATCGACCGCATCCGCCGCCCAATATGGAGCAGTTCGTCGACCCGCTGGAGCGAGCTGTCCAAAATGACCACCCCCGCCGCTTCGGCGGTAACGTCGCTCGCCTGACCGAAGGCGATGCCCACGGTGGCCGCGGTCAAAGCCGGGGCGTCATTGATGCCATCGCCCATATAGACAGAATTGGCGCGACTGGTTTCCGCGCGTACCAGCGCCAGTTTCTCTTCCGGGCTCTGGCCGGAGTAGACCTCGGTAATCCCGACCTTTCCGGCCAGGTACCGCACTTCGGCCTCGCGGTCGCCCGACACCAGCAGAATGCGTTCGAAACCATGCCGAGGTTTCAGGTGCCGAATGAATGACCGGCCTTCCGCTCGTGGTTCGTCGCGGAACCGGAAGGTCGCCGCGTAGCGACCGTCGATGAGGACGAGGCACTCGAGTCCCCCAGCCAGCGGCGGAAGCGACGCCAGCGCCGCCGGGGATTGAGCGGAGAGCTTCTTCCGACTGGTCACCTGGACCGTCCGTCCATCGACGACACCGCGCAGCCCTTCGCCGGGGCGTTCGCTGACCTCTCCGGCTTCCTGCAGGACAAGCTTCGCCTCGGCAGCGGCGTCGAGCATGGCGGAGGCCAGCGGGTGGCGCGAGTAGCGCTCGAGGCTTGCGACAGCCGCGAGCGCCTCCTCCCGGGTGAAACCCGCGGCGGGAAAAACCTCTGTCAACTTCGGCTGGCCGTAGGTGAGCGTGCCCGTCTTGTCGAAGATGGCGATGCGGCAGGTGTCGAGTTTCTCCAGGGCGGCCGGATCCTTGATGATGATGCCCCGGCGCGCCGCCAGCGAGACCGAGCCGATGATCGCCACCGGAATGGCAATCAAGAGCGGGCACGGCGTCGCCACCACCAGCACGGCGAGAAATCGCAACGGGTCGCCGCTCCACGCCCAGGCAACGACCGCGATCGCGATCGCCAGCGGCGTGTAGACCGCACCAATCTGATCGCCCAGCCGCCGCAGGCGCGGGCGCCGCTGTTCCGAGTCGCGCATCACCTGCATGATCTTGGCGTAGCGCGAATCGACCGCCGTCTTCTCGGCCTGGATCGTCAGCGCGCCATCACCGTTGACGGCGCCGGAGAGTACCGTCGCGCCTGGTGCCTTGGACAGGAGATACGGCTCGCCAGTCAGATACGATTCGTTCATCGTGCTGCGGCCGTCGAGCACGACACCATCCACGGGGCAGGTCTCGTGCGGGAAGACCACGAGCGCGTCGCCGACCGCGACCTCGGCAAGAGGCACGTCCTCCACCACGCCGTTCTCCCTGCGGTGCGCGACCGCCGGCAGCCGTCTCGCGAGCGCTTCAAGAGCGAACGAGGCCCGGCGTACGGCATAGGCTTCGAGGGCCTGTCCCCCGGACAGCATCAGCACGACGAGCGTGCCCGCGAGATATTCCCCGAGGATCACCGACGTGACGATGGACACTCCGGCCAGCAGGTCGGCGCTGAACTCCAGGCGTGACAGGTGGATGGCGAGGTCGATCACGAGGGGGGTGCCGCACGCCAGCGCGATCAGGAGAGGAATCTCGTGGGATGGAAAGCCAAAGACGCTGCCAGTGGTCCCGACCGCGAAGCGCAGCATGAGGTGAACGGCAATACCCGCGAGGGCGGCTGCGCCGATCGCCGCTTCTCTGGTGTAGATCGTGGCGAGGGTGCTCGACGTGGATCGTGTCATGTCTCAGGCCAGTGTGGCTGATCCGTATGATGCCGAACAATAGAACGCCTCGGGCCACAGACTTTGTCGCAGACGGCCGCGGGGCGACGTCGGCAGAGGGAAAGTCGTTCCCGACGATGCGCTGGTCGACCCCGTTGCGCGACCATCGCGGGTTGGGCACGCACCGTGTGATGTCGCGGGGCGAAGGCGTCTGGCACGCGCCGCCATTTCCTCCGGTGCTCCTCGGGGAGCGGGTTCGCCGTACCGATAGGCGGCGGCGCCACCGTCCATGAGGAACTCACTGCCGGTGATGAATCCCCCTGCAGTTCAGGACATCATCGTCGTGGAGTGCTTGAGGAAGCGCTGTTGCTGCGTTGTCAGGACGCCGACTTGACGAGGGCATCAGCCAGGCGAACCTTGATGAACGACTGCCTGGTGACCCCGAGCCGACGGGCTTCCTGATCAATCTCGCGCAGGAGGTCTACCGGGAAGTCCACGTTGACCCGCTGAACTGCTCGCCCGGGACGCACCGCCCTGGTGACGTCCATGTGGGCAGAGAGGTCGACACCGGCGTCGTGCATGACGTCCAGCCCGGTGGCGGGGAGTGCTCTAGTCCTGGAGGTACGCTGCTTTTTCTTCATCGCGTGCTCGCCTGACGGAGACGATGCGAATCCGGCCGCCCCGATGCGTGCTGAGCGCCGACCGCACCAGGTCGCCGATGCGACCGATAACCTGGGTTCGAGGCTCGTCGATTGACCGTGCCGGAATTTCGAGACGGTCTGGGTCGGTCCACAACGCCTGAGCGGCGACGAAGTCGAGGCCGTGCTTCTTCAGGTTGGCTGTCGACTTCGTCGGGTCGAACTCGAAGTCCATCAGGTATAGAAAGTATACCAGAACGGCCGGACGGCTTCACGGCGGCAGAACGTCGGAGGGGCTGGGGTCTTGATCAGGCAGGTGGACAGCGGTGACTACATCTTCCCGGGGTCGATGTGCCAGTCGCGCAGGATGACCGCTTCGTCCGCCTGCGTCATCGCCTTCTTGAACCGCGCGCCGCTGCGGCCCTT
>JBDTOB010000123.1:0-7143 GCA_039933435.1 Acidobacteriota bacterium
TGTGCGAAGCGGTGCTCTGCTTCTGCTTCTGCACCATCGACTCGCTCGCCAAGCTCGGCATCGTGCAGACGGCGGCGCAGCAGGAGGCGACGCTGTGCGCCTGGAAAACGGTCGGGCACCTGCTCGGCCTGAGCGAGGCGCTGCAGCCGGTCGACGTCGCCGAGGCGCGCGCGCTGCACAAGCAGCTGTTCGAGCGCTCCTGCCGGGAGACGCGCGAGGCGCAGGTCCTGATCGAGGAAGTGGTGCACATCATGCGCTGCATGATGCCGCGCGGACTCCGGCGGGTGCCGGCGACGCTGATGCGCTATCTGCTGGGACGACGCGTCGCGGACCAGCTCGCCGTCCCGAATGACCGGCTGCTGCTCGGTGCGCTCGGGGGCACCCACTGGCTCTGGGGAGAACGGCAGGTGTTCGCCAAGCTCGCCCGGCTGACGAGTCCTTCGGTCGTGCGGTGGATGACGACGTGCGAAGCCGCCCGCTCGCATCCGTTGCTCGCCGAGGATGCCGCGCTCGTCTTCGGCTCTCCCCGGTTGTGACGGTCGCGTCAGCCGCGGCGTTCGAGACGGCCGAGCGCCTCGACGATGGCGCGGACGCTGGCGTAGACGTCCAGATCCTCGTCCGGCAGGACGACCTGGAAATGGTTCTCGAGGGCGGCGACGATCTGCAGGCCCTGCAGGGAGTCGACGTTCAGATCGAGCCGCAGGTCGGTGTCGGGCCCGATCGTGTGCGGCGGGGCTTTGGTGATGCTCGACACGATGCCGATAACTTCCTGCGCGGTCGTATCCACTCGGAGCGTCCTTTCGAGGTCGGGTCGTGAATGATAGCCGCCGCTGCGGCGGCTGGCAAGTAAATGCGAGACAAGGATTAACGGTGCCATGCGCGTAGGTCTGATCGCCATGAGTGGGGTACGGGTTCACAACAAGAAGCTGCTCGAGGTCGGCGTGACGCTGCCGCAGTTCGTCAATCGCGGCGAGGTCATCGCGCAGCTGCCCTCGCTCGCCCTGCTGCTGCTCGCCGCCGCGACCCCTGAAGACGTCGACGTCGACTACCTCGAGGTCGCCGACATCCAGACCTGTGACGTCAGCCAGATGCGATACGACCTCGTCGCGCTGACATCCTACACCGCCATGGCGTACGAGATGTACGACCTGGCCGACCGCTTCCGCGCCGCCGGGACGCCGGTCGTCATCGGCGGCCTCCACGCCAGTTTTGTCCCCGAGGAGGCCCGTCAGCACGCCGACGCGGTCTGCGTCGGCGAAGGGGAAACCCTCTGGCCCGCGATCGTCGCCGACTTCCAGCGCGGCGGCGTGAGCGCGCTCAAGCCCTACTACCGTGAGGCGGCGCCCGGCACCTACGACCTGGCCGACAGCCCGATGCCGGCCTTCGAGCACCTGCTCGGCCGCCGCTACAACCGCATCACCGTGCAGACGGTGCGCGGCTGCCCGCTCGACTGCGAGTTCTGCGGCGCCTCCAAGCTCTACGGCCCGAAGTACCGCCGTAAGCCGCTCGCCAAGGTGGTGGCCGAGATCCGCCGCATCAGGGAGCTCTGGGGTGACAACGCGTTTTTCGAGCTCGCCGACGACAATTCGTTTGCCAATCGTCACTGGGCCCGGGAGTTCCTGAGCGCCATCCAGGATCTCGATCTCCGCTGGTTCACCGAGACCGACATCTCGATTGCCGACGACGACGAACTGCTGCAGCTGCTCGCGAAGAGCGGCTGCCGCCAGGTGCTCATCGGCCTCGAATCGGTCACGCCCGGCACGCTCGACGGCATCGACCGCGCCAACTGGAAGCTCAAGCGCCTCAGCCGCTACGCCGACTCGATCAAGAAGATTCAATCCTACGGCGTGACCGTCAACGGCTGCTTCATCGTCGGCAACGACGGCGACGACAAGGGCGTGTTCGAGACGCTCCGCGACTTCATCGAGCAGAGCGAGCTGCTCGAGGCGCAAGTCACGATTCTGACGCCGTTCCCCGGCACCCACCTGCTGCGCCGTCTCCACAGCGAAGGCCGGCTGCTCTACGAGCGCTTGTGGGACAAGTGCACGCTGTTCGATCTCGTCTTCGAGCCGAAGCAGATGACCCCCGACGAGCTCGTGGAAGGTCACACCTGGCTGATGACACAGATCTACAACCAGGCGCAGTACACGCGACGCAAGCGGCATTACGTCAACATCATGAAGGCGCGGCAGTTGCCGTGGTACCAGGGCGAGCGCGAGGCACTCGAGTTCTTCCGCTGAAGAGCGCGGCACGCCGCGGCGGCCACGGCGCCGTCGCCATCACTCGTCAGGCGGCCGCGCGCCCCACCCCTCGCTGACAATCGGCAGCCCCGCAGCGAGATACTGCTGGCGGCACTCGCGGCGCCGTACCTTGCCGCTCGTCGTGCGCGGAATGCCCCCCGCGGCGACGAGGCGCACGTCGTCAGGGCCGAACAGGAAGGCGTCGTGGCAGCGCTCCCTGATGGCGCGCTGCAGCGCCGCGAGCGCCTCCGCGTCGCGCAGTTTCGTCTCGGCGACGATCACGACGCGCTCCCCGCCGCCGGCGTCGAGGCCGAACGCGGCGGCCCCGCCCCGGAGGACGCCGTCGGTCGCGCCCACCACCCGCTCGATGTCCGCGGGGTAATAATTCCGGCCGCGGCGGATGATCAGGTCCTTCAGCCGGCTCGTGAGCAACAGTCGGCCGTCCGCGAAGTAGCCGAGATCGCCGGTGTGCAGCCAGCCGCCGCGGAGCGCCTCGCGCGTCTCGGCCGGACGGCCATAATAGCCCTGCATCACGGAAGGCCCGCGCACCACGATCTCGCCGACGGTGCGCTCGGGGCAGGGGCAATCGTCGGGACCCACAATGCGGACCTCCTGGGTCCGGAGAGGCCGGCCGACGGCGACGAATCGGCGCGTGCGCGCCCCCGGCGCCGCCGGCACCGCCCGGCCGTCGCGCTCGAGCGCGTCCGCGTCGACGACGTCGACGATGGGCGCGCCGCGGTCGGCGAAGGTGACCGCGAGAGCGCTCTCGGCCAGGCCGTAGACCGGCCGCACGACTCCCGGCGGCAGTCCGAGCCCGGCGAAGGTCTTCTCGAAGGCCGCGATGGCGGCGCTGTCGATCGGCTCGGCGCCGTTGAGGACGGTCTCGAGGCCGGCCAGTGACACGCCGGCGAGCGCCTCGGGCGCCGCATGGCGCGTGACGTGGCCAAACGCAAAATTCGGCGCCAGCGTGATCGTTCCCCCGAAGCCGGCAATCGCCCTCAGCCAGCTGGCCGGCTCCTTGATGAAGAGCGCGGTGGGCATCAGCAGCAGCGGCGTGCGGCTGTAGAGCGCGGAGAGCAGCGCGCCGATGAGCCCCATGTCGTGATAGAGGGGCAGCCAGCTGACGCCGGCGGAATGTTCATGGACGATCGCCTCCGCGATGAGCGCCATGTTGGCCACGACGTTGGCATGGGTGAGCGCCACCCCCTTGGGCCGGCTGGTGCTGCCGGACGTGTACTGCAGCAGCGCCAGGGCCCCGGGATGTGGAGGGAGCGCCGGTGGCGTGTCGGGGCCGGCTTCGGCGCTCTCGGCGTCGAGCACCTCGAGCCGCCACGGGAGGCCCTCCGCCCAGGCCTGCAGCGCCTCGCGGTAGCGGGTCGTCGTCACGACCGCCCTGGCGCCCGAGTCTTCCGCGATCGATGTGAGGTGCGAGCGGTACCACTCGAGGCGGGCCGGTCTGACGGAGGCCGGCGGAGCGACAGGCACCGGCACGCCGCCTGCCGCGAGAATCCCGAAGAAGCTGGTGACGAAGGCCGCCGATGTCGGGGCCACGAGCAGCACCGGCTGTCCGGGCCGGAGCGCCGGCGACGAGACACGATGGGCCAGCCGGCAGGCATCGCGCCAGAGGGCGGCCCAGGTCAGCGGTTCGAAGATCCGGCCGTCGGTGGAGAGATACAGCGCCGTCTCGTCGGGGAACCCGGCCGCGGGCATGGAGACGACTTCGACGAGCGTGTGACCTCTGGGCGCGTCCCACAGCGCGCGCGGGCGTCGGTGCGTCACCGGGTGCGGTCTCCGGCGGTCACGCTGCCGATACGGGCTTCACGGCCAGCGCGGTGACGCACTGACCGGCCAGCGTGCGGTCGAGCGTCCGGGGATCGAGGCCGGACTCGGACAGCAGCGACGCGAGACCCGCCTCGTTCACGTAGGCATAGGCGCCGCGGCGCTGCTGGCGCTGGATCCGCCAGACGTAGTAGAGCACGCGGGCCGTGTTCCAGGAGTAGCGCAGGCCGAACACCGCGGTGGCCGCCAAGCCGCGCGCGCGGCGCTCCGCCCGCAGGGTGTCGAGGTAGACCGCGACGGCACTGAAGCCGGTCGCGAACGCCGTCACGACGAGCCGGCCGCCGGGGCGGAGCACCCGAGCCAGTTCGCCCATCGCCGCGCGCTGCTCGCGGCCGCTGAGGACGTGGAGCACCGCGCTGCAGGCGACAAGGTCGAACTCCCCGTTCGCGAATGCGAGCGGCCGCGTCAGGTCGCCGAAGCGGAACGTGGCGGTGGGCGCCTTCCGGCGCGCCAGCTCGAACGCCGGCTCGCAGAAGTCGATGCCGACCACGTCCGCCCCGGTCCGCACCAGGGCGGCGGCCAGGTTGCCGGATCCCGTCCCGGCGTCGAGCACCCGATCGCCCGGACGTGGCGCCAGCAGTTCGACCTGCCGCGCGATCATCGCCTGGTACGGCCGTGCCTGGTTGAGCGTGTCGTAGACGCCGAAGTAGCGCGACCAGAAGATCTGCGCCGCGCGGGTGACGGCCGGGCGCGCCGCGTCTCTTGTGGAAGTGGTCGTGAGTGTCATGCCTGTCCGGGAAGGGGCGGATACTATCATAGTGGCGTTGTTGAAGGACTTCATGAGCGCGCAACCAGGTGCAGACACCACGGCGGCCATCGCCCGCCGGCCGGCCAGCTGGCGTCACGAATGGACCAACTGGCTGATCGTCGCGGCCATCGGCGTGCACATCGTCGAAGAGTACGCCTTGAACTTCAATGGCTGGGCGCGGGCCATCGGGGTGCCGCTGACCGCGGAGGACTTTCATCTCGCGAACGCGGGCGTCACCCTCTATGCCGTCGGCTGCGCGGCGATCGGCTGGCGGCTGCCTTCGGTGGCGCTCTCGAGCGCAGCCCTCGTGGCGCTGAACGCCGCCGGATTTCATCTCGGCGCCTCGATCGTCACCGGCAGCTACTCCCCCGGCACCGCCACGGCGCTGGCGCTGTTCCTGCCGGCCGCCGCGGGGGTGTATGCCGGCGCCTGGCGCGACGGCGTCCTGACGCGCGGGGCGATCGCGGTCTCGCTCGTCATCGGCCTCGGATGGCACGTCTTCCTTGGCGGCGTCTTCTACGTAAAGTATTTCTCCCCGCTCTACCCCTGATCTGCGGACTCGTGCGCGGCGCCACCCCCGCTCGCGTCGCAGGCGCATCGCGCATTTCGATCAGCTTCCCGACAGAGCCGTGCTATGGTGGCGCTTCCGGCGCAGCACAAATCATGGCGACCTGTCCCCGCTGCAAAGGGCACCTGACCGATGCCCATCGGTGCCCGCGAAGCCGCGTCAGCGTCGGCGCGGAGATCGCCGGCGTCGGCCTCGCCGGTGGGCTGGCGGGGCTGCTGGTGCTGGCGGCGTTCGATCCGCGCGGGACGGCTGCGGATATGGACGTGCTGGCGTTCACCTCCGGCGTCCTGATCCTGATCGGGTGGCATCGTCTCGTCCGCCGCTGACCGGGCGCGGCAGCGTTCTTGCTCCCGGCCACAGCGTGCGGGCCAAAGCCACGAAACTGTCTGATTCTCCAACGCGCATGAACCAGATTTTCGCGATGTCTCCCCGCACCGAACCGGTGCACGTCCTCCTTGCCGATGGCGACGCCACCTCGCGCGAGCGCCGCGAAGCGCAGCTGAAGAAGGCGGGCGCGCGGGTGTCGGCGGCGCGCACCGCCTTCGAGGCGATCGTCAAGGCCTCCTGCCACCTGCCGGACGTGATCCTCCTCGACGGCTCGCTGAGCGACATCGGCGCGCTCGAAGCCGGGCGGCTGATTGCGACCTGTCCCGCGACCGCGCACATCCCGGTGGTGCGGATCTCGCCTGGCCGCCCCCTGCCCCGCCGCGTCCTCTCGATTCTCCGCCCTGCCGCGCTGTAGCCTCGCCGGCGTTCGCTTCTGTGCGCTTGCAGGTGCGCGGCAACCGACGTCCGACTGCTCAAACCGATTCCACCGTTGCCGGTGCTGTGAATCGGAACCACCGTCTTGTGTCGCCGCCGGCCCAGGTACTTCCCCTGGATTGCGCACTACAGCTCAGCTGGACGTCCTGCGGATGACTTCGATATATTCCGGCCCGCTTCGCCGGCAACGGGACCGCTGTCGAGCATGGAGAAGACGAGTCCATGGGCACAGCTTTCTGGGGAGTGATAGCGGCAGCGGTGGTCAGCGTCGCGGCGCCGGCGCCGCAGGCGGCAACGGACGCCGACAGCCGCGAGATCGCGTCGTACCGCCTGTCGATGGCGGCCGTCACTCAGGTCGCGGCGGCGACGCGCGCGATGGTCACCGAGCTGAAGCGCGATCCGCAGTTTCAGGAAGTCGCGAAGGTGGATGGCGAGATCAAGGCGCTCGAGGCCAAGCCGGCGACGACCGATGCGGAGGATGCGCGGCTCGAGACGCTGAAGGCCCGCAAGGAGGAGTTGTCGGACGCGCTTAAAGGGCCGTCGATCGGGGACGCCGATTCACTCACCGAGATGGAGGCGCAGATCCGCAAGGTGCCGCCGCTGATGGCGGGGCTGCGGTCAGCGAACATGAGTCCGCGCGACTACGCCAAGTTCATGCTTGCCTCGCTCCAGGCCGGGATGGTGGCGGGCCTGAAGAAGCAGGGGATGCTCAAGGAGATCCCCAAAGGCGTTTCCGTGGAGAACGTCCAGTTCATGGAGGCGCACGAGGCGGAGCTGCAGGCGCTGCAGAAGGAACTGTCGGCGCTCGGCGGCGACGCGCCCTGAGCCTGGCGCGCTTGGCGAATCGGGGCGGCGCTGCTATCATCCAGTGTTCGGACGCCAGTCCGAGCCGCGGCGTCGCACGCCCCGTGTCCCCATCGTCCAGAGGCCCAGGACGTGGCCCTTTCAAGGCCAAAACGCGGGTTCGAATCCCGCTGGGGACGCCA
>JBDTOB010000124.1:0-7092 GCA_039933435.1 Acidobacteriota bacterium
CTTCGGAATTGAACATGTAGTCATGATGGACGATTCGGCCGCTTCCGGGCAAGCCGTTGACCGCCGCGGGCTCTGCGTCCGTTGCGCCCACGTGCGGCTGGTGGAAGGCCGCGGCGCCTCCGTCTTCTATCTCTGCGAGCGATCGTTCGAGGATCCGAGGTTCGCTCGCTACCCCACCATCCCCGTCCTGGCGTGCCCCGGCTTCGAGCCGCGGAACGAGGGCGGGAGACATCCAGCCTGACCGCGGGCCGTGCGGTCCACCGAAGCTGTCCGTGATGGCGATCTTTTCACGGATGGGACGGATGGCCGCGGATCGACACGGAGATGAGCCTGAGAGCTGGCCGGGCCTGTGGAGCACCGCGCCCGGCGGCGGCCAGCCTGGGCGCGGGCATGACGCTCGTGACTCCTCCGTGGACTCCGTGTCATCCGTGTCGTCCGCGACGCGGGTTTGGCTCAAAGTCAGCCTTCTATCGCTGTCTGTGATGGGCGCTCTTTCACGGATGGGACGGATGGCCGCGGATCGACACGGAGATGAGCCTGAGAGCTGGCCGGGCCTGTGGAGCACCGCGCCCGGCGGCGGCCAGCCTGGGCGCGGGCATGACGCTCGTGACTCCTCCGTGGACTCCGTGTCATCCGTGTCGTCCGCGGCCTCAACACCGTCGACGCGGCAGCCGGCGAATGGACGCAGACCTCGGTCGGGGGTGACGGCACGACGCTGCGGCTGCGCGGACAGCTGCAGAAGTCCTCAATGGTTCTGGCTGGGAGATCCGCAGCCGGACCGGGGCGGCCACCCTCCAGCGCATCACCTGGACGCCGATGGCCGGCCCTCAGCGGACCTGCTGCCGCCAGTCCTCGAGCTTCCGCCGCATCCGGGCCAGGTCGCCGGCGTGGCCGCGGCTGTCGGCGAGGTTGCGCAGCTCCCCGGGATCGGCGCGCAGGTCGAACAGCTGCCGGTAGTCGAACTCGGGCCATTCGACGTACTTCCAGTCGCGGCGAATCACGCCGACAGACGACGGGATGCGCTCGCGGCGGGTGATCGTGGGGTGCTCGTAGAAGAACTCATTGCGCCATGGGACAGCCGTCGTCTTCAGGTAGAGCGGACTCAGGTCGCGCCCCTGCATCGCCGGCGGCGCCGGCACCCCGGCCGCGGCCAGGATCGTCGGCGCGACGTCGAGGTTGAGCGCGAACTGGTCGCGCGCCAGGCCCCGCCGCTTCGGTGAGAGGCGCGGATCGCGCACGATGAGCGGCACCCGGTCCGCCTCTTCATAGGGATACCACTTGTCCGCGAGGCCGCGGTCGGCCTGGAAATAGCCGTTGTCGCCGATGGCGACGATCAGCGTCTGATCGAGGACGCCCTGGGCGTCGAGCTCGTCGACGAGGCGGCCGATGGCGGCATCGACCTCGGTGATGAGCCGGTAATACCGGGTCATGTAGGCCTGGTAGTCCGCCGGCGTATCGAAGCGCCAGTGATAGCGGACCCGCCCTTCATTCTGCTCGTCGGAGAGAAAGGGAGGCAGCGCCGCGAGATAGGCCGGATCGCCGCGCAGCGGCGGCGGAATCACCGCTCCCTCGTAGGCGGCAGCGCTCCAGTCCTGCGGCAGATACTGCTCCACGGCGTCGTCCTGAGCATGGGGAGCGAAGAAGCCGACGGTCAGGAGGAACGGCTGCTGCCTCGGGCGGGCGCGGAGGAAGTCGAGCGAGTCGCGGGCGTTCTGCTCGGTGACGTGGACGCGCTCGCCGTCCGGCCCGGTCAGCCAGTGCTTACCGTAGTAAGCGCGGAGGAAATCGAAATCGCCGGGGCGGGGGACGCCGACGTCGTACTTGCCGACGTAGCCGGTCCAGTAGCCGGCGCTCCGGAGACGCGCGGGATAGGTCGCGGCGAAGGCCTCGGGGGTGAGGGCCCGGCCGAAGGCGCTGATTCCGTGGCGCGACATGTACTGGCCGGTGAGCATGGTGGCGCGGCTGACCATGCAGATCGAGGTGGTGACCCGCGCCTGCCGGAACCGGACCCCCTCGGCGGCCAGCCGGTCGAGTCTCGGGGTGTGGACCACCCGGTTGCCGGCCGCACCGAGGGCGTCCCAGCGGATGTCGTCGATGACCAGCATCAGGACGTTGAGGGGAGGCGGGGGAGGCGCCGCCGCCCTCCCCGCCGCCACCAGCCCTGCCGCCACGAACCCCGCCGCCACCAGCATCCTCAGCGTCATGGACGTGCATCCTACCCGGTTTCGCCGTCCGCCGGGTCCGCTGCCGGCGGGCGGCGCCGAGCGGCCAGACCTATGAGCACCGAGCATCATGTGCCGTGCACTGTAACGATTTTTGACGTGACCGGCCCGTCGCCCATCGGATAGGATGTTCATCCTTACACCCTGTTCACGTCAGCTTCCGCGTGGCGGCCGTCGCGCGCGGCCCCGGACCAGCCAGCGCGGGCCTGGCCGGCGTTATACACCAAGAAGGAGCGTACGATGTCGCGTTGCGACCCCGCACCGATGCCCCCCGGCGGGCTGAGGTTCTTCCTCAGGCTCAGCCTGGTTCTCCTGCTTGCCGTGCTCGCCCTGCCGGTGCTGGCCGCCGCCCAGGCGGCCAACGGCACGCTGCTCGGCAGCGTCAAGGACGAGAGCGGATCCGCCGTACCCGGCGCCACTGTCACCGCCGTCGAAGTGCGCACCAATCTGACCCGCAGCGCCGTCTCCAACGGCCAGGGCAACTACATCTTCACCAACCTCGCGCCCGGCCTGTACCGGGTCGAGGGGGAGCTCCAGGGCTTCAAGAAATTTGCGCGCGAGGGGGTCGACGTCAACGTCAACACCACCGTGCGCGTCGATATCGGGTTGACCGTCGGTTCGCTGACCGAGTCGGTCACGGTGGCGGCGGAGACCCCGGCGCTGCAGACCGATCGCACCGACACCGGGCGGATCATCGAGGGGGCGCAGATCACCCAGATGCCGCTCGGCTACAACCGCAACTTCCAGGGGATGCTGGTGACCGTGCCCGGCGCCACCCGGCCGCAGCGGCCGCACTCGGAGTTCTTCAACTCGCAGGACAGCCTGTCGAGCAACGTCAACGGCCAGTCCCGCCTCGCCAACAACGTCCAGCTCGAAGGCACCGACGACAACCACAAGACCGGGCTGCTGACCGTGCTGATTCCGTCCGCCGAGGCGATTGAGACGGTCGCGGTGACCACCAGCAACTATGACGCCGAGTTCGGGCGGGCCGGCGGCGCGGTCACCAACGTCACCTTCAAATCGGGCACCAACCAGTTCAAGGGCACCGGGTTCGTCTTCGGCAACACCGAGGCGACCGTCGCCAAGAACACGTTCTCGTCGCTGAAGTCGGTGCCGCCGACGACCTATCTGCAGTCCGGCTTCACGCTGGGCGGCCCGATTCAGCGCAACCGCGTGTTCTTCTTCGGCGACTTCGTCCGCACCATCGACGACAGCGGCCGCATCACCCGCGCCAACCTTCCCGTAGCCGACTTCAGGAACGGCGATTTCAGCGCCGCCTCGACGATCATCTACGACCCGGCCACCGGCAACCCCGATGGCAGCGGCCGGACACCCTTCCCCGGCAACCGCATCCCGGCCAGCCGCCTCAGCCCGATTGCGCAGCGGATTCTCGCCAACATTCCGCTGCCGAATCTCGCCGGCGTGCCGCTCGGCGGCACCAACTACGAAACCCCCTACGTGCGCGAGAAGCGGACCAACCAGGGGGACATCAAGATCACGTCGCAGCTGTCGCCCGGGAACAACCTCTCGGTCCGCTACAGCTACCAGAATCCCAAGACCTACGACCCGGCCACCTTCGGGATTTACGGCGGCATCAAGGGCTTCGCCGGCTTCGGGACGAACCCGACGCAGAACGTCGCGACCAACTACAACCGCATCTGGTCGTCGTCGCTGGTCCAGGAAGTCCGGCTCGGCATGAGCTACTACCACAATCAGGCGATCTCCGAAGCAGACGGGCTCAAGACCGCCGAGGAGATCGGCATCCGCGGCGTCAATCTCAACAAGTTCTCGAGCGGCATCAGCACGATCGACGTCAGCGGCTTCGACGGCACACTGGTCGGCTACTCGGCGTCACTGCCGTGGGACCGCTCCGAGCGCACCTGGACGGCGGCGACCACGGTCACCAAGCTGGCGGGGAATCACACCCTCAAGTTCGGCGGCGACTTCCGCTACAACCGCGACTTCCTGCTGCAGGTGCAGGACAACGGCGGCCCGCGCGGCGTCTTCCGCTTCCGCAGCGCCAGCACGGCGACGCCGAGCGACAGCGCGGCGCAGAACGGCTTCGCCAACGCGTTCGCGTCCTTCCTGCTCGATGCGCCGCAGAGCATTGGCCGCGACCTGATCACCGACATCGACCCCGGCACCCGGCACTCGGGCGTGTTCTCCTACGTCCAGGACAAGTGGCAGGTGCGGCCCAACGTCACCCTCGACCTCGGCCTGCGGCACGAGTACTACTCGCCGCTGGTCGGGCTGAGCGATCGCGGCGGGCTGTCGAATTACGACGCCACCAACAACACCCTGCGCGTCGCCGGCTACAGCCAGGTGCCGGCCAACCTGGGCGTCAAGAGCTACTGGAAAAACTTCAACCCGCGGACCGGTGTCTCGTGGCGCATCACGCCCAACAATGTGCTGCGGGCCGGCTACGGCGTCAGCACCACCCCGTGGCCCGACAACTCCTACGCCTTCAACTTCCCGGTCAAGCAGAACAACCAGCTCGACCCGCCGAACAGCTTCGGCACCGCCGGGTCGATGGCCGCCGGCCTGCCGCCGCCCAACTTCGCCTCGATCCCGGACACCGGGATCGTGCCGGCGGCGCCGTTCAACCAGCAGGGCTTCTTCTCGGTGCCGACCGACCTGCACGAAGGCCGCCTCCATTCCTGGAACGTCGCCTACCAGCGCCAGCTGCCGGGCGGCTTCACGGGTGAGGTCGCGTATGTCGGCAACCACGGCCAGGACATCATCGCCCGCATCGACCTCAATGCCGGCTACACGCTCGGCGCCGACAATGCCGGGCGGCCGCTCTTCGCCAAGTTCGGCCGGACGGCCAGCACGACAACGACCGTCCCGGTCAAATCGACCTACAACTCGATGCAGGTCAAGGTCGACAGGCGGATGAAGAACGGTCTGCTGGTGACCAACTCGTACACGCTGGGCCGCGGCTTCAACTACTTCAACGGCGACAGCAACGGCAGCATCAATACCCCGGCCGACTTCGAGCGCAGCTGGGGCCGCACCAGCTTCGATACGCTGCACAACTTCACCAGCAGCTTCGTTTACCTGCTGCCGTGGGGGCCGCGCAGCCGCTGGTTCAACGAGGGGCCGCTCGCCCGGGTGCTCGGCGACTGGCAGCTGTCCGGCATCTTCTCCGCCACCTCCGGCGTCCCGATCGACTTCACCGCCAGCGCTGCCGGCCTTCGCGCGCCTGGCAACACGCAGCGGCCGGACGCGTCGGGCACACCGAACGTGCTCGGCGGCATCGGCTCGAAGGCGCTGTGGTTCGACACTTCGGTGTTCTCCGCGCCCGCGGCCGGGACCTGGGGCAACGTCTCGCGCAACGGCCTCCTGACCGGGCCCGCGTACGTCAACCTCGACGCCTCGCTGGTGAAGATCATCAGGTTCGGCACCCGCCAGGTGGAACTGCGCGCCGACGCCTTCAACGTCACCAACACCCCGCACTACAACAATCCGAACGGCTCGTTCGGCAACGGCAACTTCGGCCGGGTGACGAGCACGATCAATCAGAGCGAGCGTCTGGTTCGCTTCGGCGGCCGGTTCGTCTTCTAGACGCACACCGATTCCGCGTTCACCCAGGCAAGACGAGACGCCGGGGCCAGGTGCCCCGGCGTTTTGTTTCCTCGGCGCGCTGCGGCGGCCGCCGGCGGCCGTGCGCCCCGCCCGGTGCTAGCATGGATCCGGATGCACACCATCTTGCCGGCTCGGCTGAAAACCGGGGTGGCGCTCGACAGCCTTCCGGCTCCGTCGCTCGAGAGCGCCGCCGGCCAGGCCGACGCGCTGATCAGCGGCCGGGCGCTCATCCTCTGGGATCCGATGAGCATGCCCGGCACCAGGTTCGCGCGCAAGCTCGACGCCATCGACACCGATCAGATCACGCCCGCGGCCGACTGCGTCTCGGAAAGCCTCGAGACGCTCGACGAGAAATGGAAGGCCGGCTCCTTCCGCTATCTCGTGCCGGACTTCCGCGCCCGGGTCCACCGCGGCGAGACCTTCGTCGTCGCCGGCGACCGCTTCGCGATCGGCTCGTCGCGCGAAATGAGCCCGGCCGGGCTCAAGGGCGTCGCCGAAGAAGCCGGCCTCGAGCTGGTGGTCGTCTGCGGCAGCAACATGGGGGACATCTTCCGCCGCAACAGCTTCAACCTCGGCCTCCACGTCGTGCAAAGCCCCGAGGCGGTCGCCGACGCCCGCGACGGCGACGCGTTCACCTTCGATCCGGTGTCGCGGACTCTCACCAACGTCACCCGGCAGAAGGCCTACACGCCGCTGCCGCTCTCGCCCAAGGAAGAGGAGATCCGGCGTAGCGGCGGCATCTTTGCCGTCGGCCGCCGCGAGTTCCGCCAGTCGGTTCGCACCCCACCCGCGGTCGACTGGCCCGATCCCGACGACGCCCGCCGGATGTCGTCGACGGCACAGATTCTCTGGGCGCACCGGGTGGACAAGCACCTCACGGCCCGCGAGTTGATCCCGGGGACGACGCTGCGGGCCTATGCCGATCTGCTGCCCGCCTCTGACGGCACCGCGCCGTTTGCCATCCACACCTTCAACCAGATCACCGGCGGCGCGTCGATCTTCCCGCGCCAGGCGGCGGTGGCCAACGATCATTTCGTCTTCACCGGCCTCGAGGCCGACGACCGGCAGACCGCTATCGGCCGCGCCTTCGCCGCGCGCCATGGCCTGGAGCGCCCCTACTACGCGACGCCCGGCGACGGCATCTTCCACTTCTATTTTCCCGAGCAGGGGCTGGTGATGCCGGGCCAGTTCATTCCCGGCGCCGACTCCCACAGCCGCGCTTACGGCGCCTACGGCGCGGTCGGCATCGGCGTCGGCTCGACCACGCTCGGATTCGGCTGGGCGA
>JBDTOB010000125.1:0-7073 GCA_039933435.1 Acidobacteriota bacterium
GCCGCGCTCGGGGGAGGACGATGACGCTGCTGTCGTTCTGGCGGGCCCACGCCGGCGAGTTCGCGGCCCTGATGGGCCAGCACCTGATGCTCGTCGGTCTGTCGACGCTGGTGGCCATTGCCGCCGGTGTTCCGCTCGGCATCCTGGCCGCCCAGCGCCCGCGCATCGGTGCGCCGATGGTCTGGTTCGCCAATGTCGTCCAGACGATCCCGAGCCTGGCGATGTTCGGGTTCCTGCTGCCGCTGCCGCTGGTGGGCGGGCTTGGCGCCCGCGTCGCGATCATCGTCCTGATCCTGTATGCACTGCTGCCGATCGTGCGGACCACGACCGCCGGGCTCCGCTCCGTGGACGCGGTGCTCGTCGAGGCCGGCACCGCGCTCGGGATGACGCCGTGGCAGCTGCTCCGCGACGTCCAGCTGCCGCTGGCCCTGCCCTCGATCGTCGCCGGCATCCGCGTCGCCGCGGTCATCGGCGTCGGCACCGCGACGATCGCCGCCGCGGTCGGCGCCGGCGGCCTGGGCGAATACATCTTCCGCGGGCTGTCGATGGTCGATGCCACCGTCATCCTCGCCGGGGCGGTGCCGGCGGCGCTGCTGGCGCTGGCCATCGACGGCGCGCTGACGCTGATCGAGCGCCGCGTGCGCGCGGCGCGCCGGCCGCCGCGGGCGCTGCGGCTCGCGCTGATCGTCGCGGCGCTGCTCGCGTTCGCCGGCGCGGCGGCAGGGGTGCGCGCGCTCGGCGGCTCGTCGGGGGCCATCCGTGTCGGGTCGAAGAACTTCACCGAGCAGCTCATCCTCGGTGAGCTGCTGGCCCAGACGATCGAGTCGCGCACGCCGCTGCGGGTCGAGCGGCGGCTCAATCTCGCCGGCACCTTCATCCTCGACCGCGCCCTGCGCGCCGGCGACATCGACATCTACGTCGAATACTCGGGCACGGCGGCGACGGCGATCTTCCACGACGAGGTCTCGGGCGGCCGGCTCGAGGTGCTCGACCGGCTGAGGCGGCACTATGCCGACGCCGGCTTGACGCTGATGGAACCGCTCGGCTTCGAAAACACCTTTGCCATGCTGGTCCGCGGCGCGGATGCGCGCGCCAACGGCTGGCGCACCCTCTCGGACCTCGCGCCCAGGGCGCCGACCCTCCACGCCGGCTTCGGCTACGAGTTCCAGCAGCGCAAAGACGGCTATGCCGGGCTGGCCAGCACCTACGGCCTGCGCTTCGCCGCGCCGCCGTCGGCGATGGATCTCTCGCTCACCTACCGCGCCCTGGCCGAAGGCCAGGTGGACCTGATCGCCGGGGATGCCACCAGCGGCCTGATCGAGGCCTACGACCTCGTGATGCTCGAGGACGATCGCCATTATTTCCCCCCCTACGACGCGGTCCCGGTGGCGCGCAGTGCCGTCCTGCTCGCGCATCCCGAAATCCGCGACGCGCTCGGCCGTCTGTCCGGCCGAATCAGCGTCGCGGACATGCGCCGGATGAACCACGCCGTCGATGCCGGGCACCGGGACCCCGCCGCCGTCGCCCGCGAGTTTCTTGATATCATCGACTGATGGCTGCACTGAATTCTTTCGGCACCCGGGCGCGGCTTTCGGCCGGCGGCTCGACCTTCGACATCTTCAGCCTGGCCGCGCTCGAGCGCGCCGGACATACCGGCATCGCGCGGCTGCCGTTCTCGCTCAAAATTCTGCTCGAGAACCTGCTGCGCTGCGAAGACGGCCGCTTCGTGCACGCCGAGGCGGTCACCGCGCTGGCCGGCTGGGACGTCAAGTCCGCCGCCCAGCAGGAGATTGCCTTCACCCCGGCGCGGGTGCTGCTGCAGGACTTCACCGGCGTGCCCGCGGTCGTCGACCTGGCCGCCATGCGCGACGGCATCGTCAGGCTCGGGGGGGATCCGAAGAAGGTCAATCCGCTGCAGCCGGTGGAACTGGTCATCGACCACTCGGTCCAGGTGGATCACTATTCCGAGATCAACGCCGCCGACCTCAACGCCATGCTCGAGTTCGGGCGCAACAAAGAGCGCTACACCTTCCTGCGCTGGGGGCAGGAAGCGTTCCAGAACTTCCGCGTCGTCCCGCCCGACACCGGGATCGTCCACCAGGTCAACCTCGAGTACCTGGCGCGGGTGGTCTTCAGCGAACCGGCCGGCGCCACCCGGCTGGCGTATCCCGATACCCTGGTCGGCACCGATTCGCACACCACCATGGTCAACGGCCTCGGGGTCGTGGGTTGGGGCGTGGGCGGCATCGAGGCCGAGGCGGCGATGCTCGGCCAGCCGATCTCGATGCTGATTCCCGAGGTCGTCGGCTTCCGCCTCGTCGAGCGCCTGCCCGAGGGGGCCACCGCGACGGACCTGGTGCTGACGATCACCGAGCGGCTGCGCAAGGCCGGCGTGGTCGGAAAGTTCGTCGAGTTCTACGGCCCCGGTCTCGAGTTCCTGACCATCGCCGACCGCGCCACGCTCGGCAACATGTCGCCGGAGTATGGCGCGACGATTGCCATCTGCCCGATCGACGACATGACGCTCGACTACCTCCGGCTCACCGGGCGCGACGAGGCGCACGTCAAGCTGGTCGAGGTCTACACCAAGGAGCAGGGGCTGTTCCGCCGGGACGATGCGCCGGATCCGGTGTACTCGAGCACGCTCGAGCTCGATCTCTCGACCGTGGAGCCGAGCCTCGCCGGCCCCAAGCGGCCGCAGGATCGGGTCTCGCTGCGCCAGGCCAAGCACAAGTTCCAGCAGGCGCTCGAAACCATGCTGGCTGAGAACAAGACGCCCAGGGCCGGCGCTGCCAAGGCCGCGGCCGCATCGTCGGCGTCTCCGGACTCCGCTGCGGCGGTGGCCGTGCAGGAAGTGCCCCCCGGACTGGAAGGGCTGGACCACGGGTCGGTGGTGGTCGCGGCCATCACCAGCTGCACCAACACCTCGAACCCCAGCGTGATGATCGGCGCCGGCCTGCTCGCCCGCAATGCCGTCAAGCGCGGAATGAAGGTCAAGCCCTGGGTCAAGACCAGCCTCGCCCCCGGCTCGCTCGTGGTGACGGAGTACTTCAAGGCCGCCGGCCTGCTCGAATATCTTGCCGAGCTCGGCTTCAACATCGTCGGTTACGGCTGCACCACCTGCATCGGCAACAGCGGTCCGCTGCCGGACGCGGTGTCGGCGATCGTCAGGGACCGCAATCTGATCGTCGCCTCGGTGCTGAGCGGCAACCGCAACTTCGAGGGGCGCATCCAGCCCCAGGTGCGCGCCAACTACCTGGCGTCGCCGCCGCTGGTCGTGGCCTACGCGCTCGCCGGACGGATGCAGATCGACATGACCACCGAGCCGCTCGGCGAGGACGCCGCCGGCGCGCCGGTCTATCTCAAGGACCTGTGGCCGAGCGAGCGGGAGATTCAGGAGACGATGCTGTCGTCGGTGCGCTCCGAGATGTTCCGCGAAAGCTACGCCAAGGTGTTCGACGGCGACGAGCGCTGGCGCTCGCTGCCCAGCCCGGTCGGTGAGCGGTTTGCCTGGGACGACGACTCGACCTACATCCGCAATCCTCCTTTCTTCGAGGGGATGACGCTCGAGCCGGTGCCGCCGACCGACATCGCCGGCGCGCGCGCGCTCGCGGTGCTCGGCGACAGCGTCACCACCGATCACATCTCACCGGCGGGATCGATTCCGGCCGACAGTCCCGCGGGCCGCTACCTGATTGCGAAAGGCGTGCCGCCGAAGGAGTTCAACTCCTACGGCGCCCGCCGCGGCAACCACGAGGTGATGGTGCGCGGCACGTTCGCCAACATCCGGCTGCGCAACCAGCTGGCCCCGGGCACGGAAGGGGGCTGGACGACGCTGCTGCCGGACGGCGAGGTGATGACCATCTATGACGCCTCGGTCCGCTACCGCGAGGCGGGGGTGCCGCTGATCATCGTCGCCGGCAAGGAGTACGGATCGGGCTCGTCGCGCGACTGGGCGGCCAAGGGGACGCTGCTGCTCGGCGTCAAAGCGGTGATCGCCGAGAGCTTCGAGCGGATCCACCGCAGCAATCTCGTCAACATGGGCGTGCTGCCGCTGCGGTTCAACGACGGCGCCACCGCCGCCTCGCTCAAGATCACCGGCCACGAACGGTTCGACATCGTCGGCATGGAGACGCTGCAGCCGCGCGGCCTGGTGACGGTGCGGGTGACGCGCGACGACGGCTCGGTCCAGGACGTCCCGGCGACGGTGCGGATCGAGACCCCGGAGGAGCTGGTGGCGTTCCGCAACGGCGGCATCCTGCCCTACGTGGTGCGGCAGCTGGTCAGGAGCTGAACCCGCGGACGGATCGCTGATGCACGTACCCGGCGAGACCGCGATCGTGACGGCGGACTGGGTCAAGGCCGAGGCGGCCGCACTGGGCTTCGACCTCTGCGGCATCGCGCCGGCGGCGCACGTTCCCGAGCTCGACTTTCTCGACCAGTGGCTGGCGCGCGGCTTCGCCGGCGAGATGCACTACCTGCAGCGGAGCGCGGCGCGGCGCGCCGACGTCCGCGCGGTGCTGCCCTCGGCGCAGTCGGTCATCGCGCTCGGCGTGGTCTACAACGCGCGGCGGCCGTATTCGGTCGAGCACAGCGACCCGGGCACCGCCGCGATCGCGCGCTACGCCTGGGGCGACGACTATCACGAGGTCATCGGCGGCCGGCTTGATCGCCTGGCGCGGCGGATCGCCGCGGCTGCGGGGGCGTCGTTCGAGTCGCGCGCCTATGTCGACACCGGACCGGTGCAGGAGCGGGTGTTCGCGCAGCGCGCCGGGCTCGGCTGGATCGGCAAGAACACCTGCCTCATCAATCCGGAGATCGGCTCCTGGGTCTTTCTCGCCGTCGTCATCTGCAACCTGCCGCTCGCCCCCGACAGTCCGGAGCTGGATCACTGCGGCACGTGTACCCTCTGCCTGGAGGCCTGTCCGACCGGGGCGCTGGTCGAGCCCGGCGTGCTGGACTCGACCCGGTGCCTGTCGTATCTCACGATCGAGACCAAGGGGGCGATTCCCGAGGCGCAGCGGCACAGCCTGGGGGAGCACGCCTACGGCTGCGACATCTGCCAGGACGTCTGCCCCTGGAATCAGACACCGACGACCGCGGTGACCGACGATCCCCCCTGGCAGCCGCGTCCCGGCCTGGACGCCCCGCGGCTGCTCGATCTCTGGCGCCGGACCGACGACGAGCTGCGGGCGCTGCTCAAGGGCAGTGCGATGAAGCGGGCAGGCGTGCGGCGGCTGAGGCGTAATCTGGCGGTCTCGCTCGGCAACAGCGGCGATCCCGCCGCGGCGGAGAGCCTCGAGTCGCACGACGAGCCGACGTGCCGCGACCCGCTGGTCGCCGGGCACGTGCAGTGGGCGGTCGAGAGGCTGCGTGGCTGAGGGGCAGCGGCCGCCACCCCACGTCACGGCCGGGGAAGCCGGTCGCGGCGCGGGAAGCGGGAGAAGCGGGAGAATAGATCATGGCGCAGAAGTTCCAGCCGACGCTGCTGCTCTCGATGCCGCAGCTGCAGGATCCCAACTTCGCACGCAGCGTGGTGCTGCTCTGCGATTATCTGCCCGACGGGGCCTTCGGCCTGGTGCTCAACCGGCCGACCGAGGCGTCGGCGACCTCGATGGTGCGGCTGCAGCCGCCGGTGGCCGCGGGCAACGATCTGGTGCTCGGATCGGGCGGCCCGGTGGAACCCGAGCGGGGATGGATTCTCACCGCGGACGAGCCCGCGGAACCCGACTACCGTACCATCGTCGACGGGCTCTACCTCTCGACGTCGCCGCTGCTGCTGCGGCGGATCCTGGAGACGCGCCCGGCGCCGCGCGCGCGGGTGCTGGCGGGATACGCCGGCTGGGGCCCGGGTCAGCTCGACGAAGAGCTCGAGCGCTCGTCATGGCTGATGTCGGACATCGCCCTCGACCTCGTCTTCGACGTCGAGCCGGAGCGGATGTGGGAGGCGGCGCTGCGCCGCCTCGGCGCCGATCCATTGGCGTTGCAGATGAGCCGCGGCGTGCACTGAACGCGCGGCTCGAGTGTTCGGCCGGAATCAGTCTTGCAGCTTTGATCCGTGACACGTGAACGGATCGCAAACTGAGGAGGAAGTGGATGGCCGAAGAAATGAATCCCCTGGAAGAACTGCTCGTTGACGAGCTGAAAGACATTTACAGCGCCGAGAGCCAGATCGTCAAGGCGTTGCCGAAGATGGTCAAGGGCGCGAGCTCGCCCGAGTTGAAGCGCGCCTTCGAACGCCACCTCGAGGAGACGCGCCGCCAGGTGGAGCGCCTCAATCAGATCGGGGAAGCGCTCGACATCAAGATGACCGGCAAGAAGTGCAAGGGCATGGAGGGGCTGATCGAAGAGGGCAAGGAGCTGCTCGAAGAGGATCTCGATGAGAACGCCATCGACGCCGGGCTGATTGGCGCGGCGCAGAAGGTCGAGCACTACGAGATCGCCGCCTACGGCACCGCCCGCACGCACGCCGCCCTGCTCGGCTACACCAAAGTTGCCCGCCTCCTGCAGCAGACGCTGAACGAGGAGGAGGCGACCGCCAAGAAGCTGACGCAGCTGGCGGAGCGGATCATCAACCTGGAGGCGGTCGAGGCGTAGGCGCTTTAGACTGTCGGCTTTACGACCACGCGGCGACGCGGCCTCATACAGGCTGCGTCGCCTTTTTTCTGGCCTCTCCGGGCACCCGTTCCCGCCGTGATTCAAGAGGATCGAACGAGTGCTGCTGCCGCCGGCCGATGATCTCCCGCGTGCGTTCGATCTCGAGGTGCAGCGCCTCGATACAGAGCTCCTGCGTTTCGTGGGCGACGCCTGTGGCGATCCCGCAAAACGGGCAGATACTCACCGTCATTTTCACTGGCCTTCAAGACTCGCAGGGACTGCCGTGGTCACTCTGCAAAATCGGCACCAGCCAGCCGCGGCGCCTGCCGGCGAGAGCCCTGGCGTGCGGTGAGATATGCTTCGCTGGATGTTCAAGCGTCAGCAAACCGGGTCGGTGGTCTGTGCCTCCTGTGGATCGCTCGTGGGGGTCAACGACGAGCAGTGCTACACATGCGGACGCCGCAACCCCGGGCTCT
>JBDTOB010000126.1:0-7027 GCA_039933435.1 Acidobacteriota bacterium
CGCCGCCGCGGCGCCGCCGCTGCTGCTGCTCGACGTGCCGATGGAGTCCCCCACCGAGTTCGAGTTCATCCGGGCGCTGATCGAGTCGGCTGCGGCGGTCCTCATCACCGTGCCGTTCGGCGACCTCCAGGCGCTCAGGCGGCTCGAGTCCATCGGCCTCATCGCCGAAGTGCTCGACGCGTCGGCCGATACCGCGCAGGCCTCGTCCGATCTCACCGCGCTGCGGCGCTATCTGTTCGCGCGCACCCAGCCGCCGCTGCGCGAGCCGACGGGGGAGCTGCGCATCTTCTCGGCGCCCGGCGAAGGGCGGGAAGCGGTCGAGATCGCGCGGCGGGTGCTCGAGGAAGCCGCCGCCGGCGTCCCCTTCGACGAGATCGCCGTCTTCGTCCGATCGCCCGCGCACTACGCCGGGCTGCTCGAGCACGCGTTCACGCGGGCGGGGATCCCGGCTTGGTTCGATCGCGGCACGGTGCGTCCTCATCCGGCGGGACGGGCGTTCGTGGCACTGCTGGCCTGCGCCTGCGAAAAGCTCTCGGCCCGGCGGTTCGCGGAATATCTCTCGCTCGCGCAGGTGCCCGATGCCGGCGCGCCGGCGCCGGCCTTCGTGGTGCCGGACGACGAGATGCTGGGGCCGGTGAGTGAACGCGCGTCGCGGGAGACCGTCGAGGGCGCCGAGGCCGGCGAGACGGGTGAGATGGACGCCGACGCGCCGGGCAGCCCCGTCGTCGATGGCGCCGACGAGCGCGCCGTCGTTGACGGCTCGCTGCGGACGCCGTGGAAGTGGGAGATGCTGCTCGTCGAATCGGCGGTGATTGGCGGCGACCCGGCGCGCTGGCATCGCCGCCTCGACGGCCTCGCGCAGGAGTTCCGGCTGAGGATTCAGGAAGAGGCGCGCGAAGACCCGGCCTCGCCGCGCGTCCGCCGGCTCGAGCGCGATCTGCGCAACCTCGGCCACCTGCGATCGTTTGCGCTGCCGGTCGTCGATCGGCTGGCGGCCTGGCCGGCGGCCGACACCTGGGGAGGCTGGCTCGACCGCTTCGCGGCGCTGGCGCCGCAAGTACTGAGGCAGCCGGAGCGCGTCCTTCACGTGATTGCCGGGCTTCGGCCGATGAGCGACATCGGTCCGGTCGGCCTCGACGAGGCGCGCGACGTCATTGCCGAGCGGCTGCTGCTGCTCGAGCGCGAGCCTCCGGCCCATCGCTACGGGCGCGTCTTCGTCGCCGGCCCGCAGCAGGCGCGCGGCCGGACGTTCCGCGTGGTCTTCGTCGCCGGCCTGGCCGAGCGGATGTTCCCGCGCAAGCCGCACGAGGATCCGATGCTCCTCGACGAGGAAATGCGCGTCCCGCTCTCGGCGGGGCTGGCCCTGCAGGAGGACCGCGGCCGCAACGAGCGGGTGATGCTGCGGCTGGCAGTCGGGGCGGCGACCGACCGTCTCTGGCTGTCGTATCCGCGGCTCGAGATGGCCGAGTCGCGGCCGCGGGTGCCGTCGTTCTACGCCCTCGACGTCATGCGCGCCGTCACCGGCCGGGTGCCCAATCACGAAGCGCTGCAGGAGCAGGCGGTCAGCGAGGGCGGCGCCGGGCTCGGCTGGCCCGCCCCCGCCGATCCGGCGCGGGCCATCGACGACCAGGAGCACGATCTGTCGGTGCTGCGGATGCTGCTCTCCGCCGACGTGCCCGCGGCTGTCCGCGGCCAGGCCCACTATCTGCTCCGGCTCAACGACTGCCTGCGCCGTTCGGTGTCGGCGCGCTGGTCCCGGGCTCGCTCGTCGTGGACCCCCTTCGACGGCATCACCCGCGCCACCGCGCACACCGCGCCGCTGCTGGCCGGCCAGCGGCTCCGCGCCAGGCCCTATTCGCTGTCGGCCCTGCAGAAGTTCTCGAGCTGCCCGTACCAGTTCCTGCTATCGGCCATCCATCGCCTCGAACCGTCCGAGGATCCCGAGCCGCTGCAGAAACTCGACCCGCTGACCCGGGGGGCGCTGTTCCACGAAGTTCAGGCCGAGTTCTTCCGTTCACTCCATCGGGACGCACGGCTGCCGCTCCTTCCCGCCGGCCTCGACGCCGCTCTTGCCCTCCTCGACGCCGTCGTCGAACGGGTCTCGGCGCGGTATCACGAAGCGCTCGCGCCGGCGATCGAGCGGGTCTGGTCCGACGAAGTGGCCGAGATCGCCAGGGACCTGCGCGTCTGGGCGCGGCGGCTGCCGGACAGCCCCGGCTGGCGTCCCGAATATTTCGAGTTCAGCTTCGGCCTGTCCGACAACGGCCGCGACCCCCGCAGCGTTCCGGACCCGATCCGCCTTGACGACGGATACCTGCTGCGCGGCTCGGTCGATCTCATCGAGCAGAAGGCCGGCGGCGGCCTGCTCCGGGTCACCGATCACAAGACCGGCCGCAACCGCACCACCTGGCGCACCGTCGTCGGCGGCGGCGCCGCCCTGCAGCCGGTGCTCTACAGCCTGGCGGTGGAGAAGGCGCTCGGCGCCCGTGTCGAATCGGGCCGGCTGTTCTACTGCACCGCCGCCGGCGGCTTCACCGATCACGAGATTCCGATGGACGACGCCAGCCGCCGGGCGGGGCTGGAAGTGCTCGAAATCGTCGATCGCGCCATCGAGCTGGGGTTCCTGCCGGCCGCCCCGGCTCCCCGCGCCTGCGTCTGGTGCGACTTCCGCCCCGTCTGCGGGCCGGACGAGGAGCGTCGTGTCGGCACCAAGGCACAGGATCGGCTTGGCGACCTCGCCGCGCTCAGGGAGATGCCATGACGCCGCTTGCCGATCAGCCGGCACGCGAGGCGATTGCCGCCGACCTGGACGACACCCTCCTCGTCGAGGCGGCCGCCGGCACCGGCAAGACCACTGAGCTCGTCAAGCGCATCCTGCGGGTGCTCGGCACCGGCCGGGCGGCGGTGGGGGAGATCGTCGCCGTCACTTTCACTGAAAAGGCGGCCGGCGAACTGAAGCTGCGGCTGCGCGAGGCGCTCGAGCGCGAGCGTACGGTGGCGGCAGACGAGGGCGCGCGCCAGCTCCTCGATCGGGCGCTGGCCAGCCTCGAGGAAGCGCACGTCAGCACCATTCACGGCTTCTGCGCCGAGCTGCTGCGCGAGCGCCCGGTCGAGGCGGGCGTCGATCCGCTCTTCAGCGTGATGACCGAGGCGCAGGCGCGGCGGCTGTTCGACGAGGCCTTCGACGCCTGGCTGCAGGAGCAGCTCGCCGCTCCGCCGCCCGCCGTGCGTCGCGCGCTCCGCCGCTCCGCGACGATGTCGTTCGCGGCCCAGGCCCGCCCGCGATCGGGTGGACCCATCGACCGGCTGCGGAGCGCCGCCTGGGAGCTGAGCGGGTGGCGCGACTTTCCCGCCGCGTGGACGCGGCGCCCTTTCGATCGCGAAGCGGCGATCGATCGACTGCTGCCGCAGCTGCACGCCTTCGCGGCGCTCTCCGATCGGCCCTCGTACGCCCGCGACTATCTTCACCTCGATACCGCCGCGGTCCGCCACCTGAGTCAGGAGATCCGCGCCCGCCAGGAGCATCCGGAGCCGGACGCAGCCGAATACGACTGGCTCGAAGCCCGCCTGGTCGACCTCTCCCGCGACCGCACCTTCGCACGCGCCCGCCGCGGCCGCGGCGCCGGTTACCGCGAAGGGGTCTCCCGGGTTGCCATGCTCGAGGCGCTCGACGCGCTTCGGGCCAGTCTCGACGGCTTCCGGCTCGACGCCGATGCCGACCTGTCGGCCGGGCTCCAGGCGGAGCTCCAGGATGCGATGCGGCGCTACGAGCGCGCCAAGGCGCAGGCCGGGGCGCTGGACTTTCTCGACCTGTTGCTGCGGACGCGCGACCTCGTCCGCGGCGACGAGACGGTGCGCCGCGGCTTTCAGTCGCGCTTCACCCACCTGTTCGTCGACGAGTTCCAGGACACCGACCCCCTCCAGGCGGAGATCCTGCTGCTGCTGGCCTCCGCCGACCCCGCCCAGTCCGACTGGCGCGCCGTCGTCCCCGTCCCCGGCCGCCTCTTCATCGTCGGCGACCCCAAACAGTCGATCTACCGGTTTCGCCGGGCCGACGTCGGCATCTATCGCGAGGTCTGCGAGCGGCTGGAGCGGAGCGGCGCCCGGCGGCTGCATCTCACTACCAGCTTCCGCAGCGTGCCGCAGATCCAGGCTTCGATTAACGCCGCTTTCGCGCCGGTGATGACCGGCGATCCGTTCACGCTCCAGGCCGACTACGTGCCGCTGACGCCGTTTCGCGCCGGCGATGCGGCGCAGCCGGCGATCGTGGCGCTGCCGGTGCCGGCCCCGTATGCCACCCGCAACGTCTCGGCCATCGCCATCGAGAAGTCGCTGCCGGACGCGGTCGGCGCGTTCGTGGACTGGGTGGTCAGCCGCAGCGGCTGGCGTGTCACCGAGCGTTCAGGGGATGGCCCGGTGCCGGTGGCGGCCCGGCACATCTGCATCCTCTTCCGCCGCTTCCTCAGCTTCGGAGAGGATGCGACGCTGCCCTACGTGCGGGCCCTCGAGGCGCGCGGCGTCCGCCACGTGCTCGTCGGCGGCAAGACCTTTCACGAGCGCGAGGAGGTCGAGGCGCTGCGCGCGGCGCTGGCCGCGATCGAGTGGCCGGACGACGAGCTGTCGGTGTTCGCGACGCTGCGCGGCGGGTTCTTCGCCATCGGCGACGATGAGCTGCTCGAATGGAAGCAGGGCGATCGAACGCGCGGCTTCGGCGTGCTGCACCCGTTCAGGATTCCGGCCGACCTCCCGGCGCACCTGGCGCCGATCGGCGCGGCGCTTCAGGTGCTGCGGCGGCTGCACCGGCGCCGCAACTACGTGCCGCTCGCCGAGACCATCCACGAGCTGATGCAGGTGACGCGGGCCCACGTCGGCCTGGTGCTGCGGAGCGGCGGCGAACAGGCGCTCGCCAACGTCCTCCACGTCGCCGAGCTGGCGCGGCAGTACGAGGCGGCGGGCGGCATCTCCTTTCGCGGCTTCGTCGACGAGCTGCGGCTGGCGGCGGAGAACGCGCAGGCCGCGGAGGCTCCGATCCTCGAGGAAGGGAGCGACGGCGTCCGGTTGATGACCGTCCACAAGGCCAAGGGGCTCGAGTTCCCGGTGGTGATTCTGGCGGATCTCACCTGCAAGCTCTCGCGCCCTGAAGCCGGCCGCTGGCTGGATCCGGCGCAGGGGCTGTGCGCGTTGAAGCTGGGAGGATGGGCGCCGGTGGACCTGCTGCTCCACGACGGCGAGGAGGCGGCACGCGACAAGGCGGAGGCGGAGCGGCTCACCTATGTCGCCGCGACCCGCGCCCGCGACCTGCTGGTCGTGCCGGTGATCGGCGACGCCCCGTACGACGGCGGCTGGCTCGACCCGCTGATGCGCGCGGTTTATCCGCCGGAAGCGATCCGCCGCCAGCCCTCGCCCGCGACTGGCTGCGCCACGTTCGTCTCCAAGGACTCGGTCATGAACCGGCCGGATGGCGATCCGGCCACACCGCTGACGGTGGCTCCCGGGTCCTATCGCTTTCCCGGCACTCCGGACCCGCCCGCGCTCCCGGGCGCGGCGGCCGCCGCCGCCGGCTACGACGTCGTCTGGTGGGATCCGCACTGTCTCGCGCTCGGGGCGGCCTCGTCTTTCGGTCTTCGCCGCGACGACCTGATCGTCAAGGACGGCGACCCGGACGCCGTCGCCGCCCGTCTCGCGGCCTACGAGAGCTGGCGATCGGGACGCGCGGCGGTGCTCGAGCGCGCCGCGGTGCCGGGCACCCGCGTCCAGACCGCGACCGCCTGGGCGGCCGGGGCCGCCCGCGACGGCGTTGACGAAGCCATCGCCGCGATGGCGCCGGTCGAGGTGATCGAGCTGGCGGGCGCCGCCGGCCGTCCGCGGGGGCCGCGCTTCGGCACCCTGGTACACGCCATTCTGGCGACGGTGCCGCTCGATGCCACGGCCCCCGTGATCGAGCGCACGGCGCGCACCCAGGGGCGGCTCCTGCTCGCGCCGGACGACGAAGTCCGCGCCGCGGCGCTGGTGGTCGATGGCGTGCTTCGCCACGATCTCCTCGCCCGCGCGCGCGCCGCCGCGACCGTGATGCGCGAGACGCCGGTCACCTGGCTGCAGAACGACGGCGGGATGATCGAAGGGGTGTTGGATCTGGCGTTCGACGACGGCACGGGGACGACGGTCGTGGACTTCAAGACCGATCATGAACTGTCGGCCGGCGAGGCGCGCTACCGGGCCCAGGTCCAGCAGTACGTCGCGGCGGTGCGGCGGGCCACCGGGCGCCCGGCGTCCGGCGTGCTGTTCAAGGTCTGAGGGTCAGTCGTCGCGCAGCCGGCCGCGCCCCGCCTTGACGTCGCCGCGCTTCTTCTTGGAGACCAGCCGGCGTTCCTTCGCCGCCAGCCCGGGGCGCGTCGGCCGCCGCTTCTTCGGACGCACCGCGGCGCGGGCGACGAGCTCCACCAGCCGTTCGCGCGCCGCCTCGCGGTTGCGGTTCTGGGTGCGATGCTCGCGCGAGTCGATCACCAGCACGCCCTCGGAGGTCAGCCGCGTGCCCGCCAGCCCGGCGAGCCGCTTCCGCACCTCCGCCGGCAGCGACGAGCGGCCGACGTCGAACCGCAGCTGCACCGCGGTCGAGACCTTGTTGACGTTCTGCCCGCCCGGCCCGGACGCCCGGACGAATCGCTCCTCGATCTCGCTCTCGTCGATCGCGAGCGTCTCGTTGATCGGGATCATCTCAGCGCGGGCGGCGTCAGCTCCGGCGGCTGCCGGTCAGCCGCAGCAGCATGATGAACAGGTTGATGAAGTCCAGATAGAGGGTCAGCGCCCCGACGATGGCGTAGGAGCCGGACGGGCCGCTCGGTGTGGCGAGCGCCATCGCCTTGAGCCGCTGGGCGTCGTAGGCCGTCAGCCCGGTGAAGACGATCACGCCGACGAACGAGAGCACGAACTGGAACCCGTCGTTGTGCCAGAACATGCCGACGAACGAGGCAATCACCACGCCGATGAGGCCCATGAACAGGAACTGTCCCCAGCCGGCCAGGCTGCG
>JBDTOB010000127.1:0-7018 GCA_039933435.1 Acidobacteriota bacterium
CGAAGACGAACAGCGGCTTGTTGCACAGCTTCGCGAACTCGGCGCCCCAGCCGGTGCCGCCGCGGACGGTCTGGTCGTCCTGAATGACCCCGAGCACGTAGATCTCCTGCCCGTGGTTCACCTGGTACCAGAGCGTCTGCAGCACCTTCCGGATCAGCGGACTGTCCGTATAGCGGCGGTTCATCAGCCGCGACACGTACTCGAGGCTGACGTCGCCGGCCTGCAGCTCCTCGTGATTGAGGACGCGCACGCCTCGGCGCCGCGCCTCGACGTGTCCGTCGAAGGTGAAATTCACTTCCTCGATGCCGTGGCGTTCGGCACAGGCGCCGAACTCCGCCTCGGCGCCGGGGGCGCCGCCGCTGAACAGAATGAAGTCGCTCTTGTTCATGATTTGCCCGCCCGCGGCCGCGTCGCGGCTCGAGGCGCCCGCCTGGTTGCCGATGTCCTGGTGCCCGTGCTGCTCCTGGTCCCGCTCTTGGTCGTGGTCTTGGCCCCGGTCCTGGCTCTGGCCTTCGGCGTGGTCTTGGCCCCCGCCGACGCCGTGGGCCGGGTCGTCCCCTTCGCCCTGCCTGTTCCGGACGCTGGCTTGTCCGGCCGCGCACCGGCTTTCACTTTCGCGACCTTGTCGATGATCGCCGCGAGCATCGCACCCGCCTCGCCTCCCTTGGCGGGCCGGTTCGACTGCCAGACGTCCGGGTGATCGGCCGCCAGGATATCCTCGAGGTCCCCCCGACTCTTGACGCTGAGCGGCGCGAATTCGGTGATGTCGACATCCCCCGCCCAGTCGTCGCGATGCTTGATCAGCAGCCAGCTGCGCGCATCGCCGCCGGCCGACCGCGATCCCCATCGCCCGCCGGTCCGCACCAGGACCCACGATCCCTTGAGCTTGAAACCGTCGAGGGTGAACTTGAGATCCCCCTTCTTCAGTGCCGCGGCGACGTCCTCCACCTCCGGCTTCCAGGTCCCCTGATCCCAGAGCATGACGATGCCGGCGCCGTAGCCCTCGGGGATCACCCCTTCGAAGGTGCCGTACTCAATCGGGTGATCCTCGACGTGCATCGCCAGGCGCTTCGTCCCGGGATCGAGCGACGGCCCCTTGGGCACCGCCCACGACAGCAGCACGCCCTCGAACTCGAGCCTGAAGTCGTAATGCAGATGGCTGGCGAGATGCTTCTGGACGCAGAAGAAGAGGCCGTCGGCGGGCCGGCGGCTCTTCGCCCGCGCCGCCGCGACCGCGACGTCGCCGGCAGGCTCAGGGGTCGAGCTGAAATTCCGCTTCTGCTTGTACTTGTCGAGCACCATGCGAGCTCCGCGGCCTCAATGCGAGAGGACGGCCGGTTCCTCCCGCCCCATCATTTTCCGGATGGGCGGCACCAGCGCGAACAGGATCAGCCCGGCGACGGCCGCAAACGCCGCCACCGCCCCGAACAGGTGCGGCAGCGACCACGACTCGTAAAAAGCCGACACCCGGCCGCCCACGTAGTTCCCGACAGAGCTGGCCAGGAACCAGACCCCCATCATCAGCCCGGCGATCCGCACCGGCGCCAGCCGGGTCATCGCGCTCAGGCCGACAGGGCTGAGGAGGAGCTCGCCGGTGGTATGAAGGAAATACGTGGCGACCAGCCACAGCGGGCTCACCTGCAGGCCTTGTCCCGAGAGCGCTGCCGCCGGGATCAGCACCGCGAACCCTGCGCCGACGAAGATCAGGCCGAGCGCGAACTTGGCCGGGCTCGAGGGCTCCTTCCGCGCCGAGGCCAGCCGCACCCACAGCCAGGCGAACAGCGGCGCGAGCGCAAAGATGAACAGTGAATTGAGCGACTGATACCAGCTGCTCGGGAACTCGTAGCCGCCGACGACGTTGTGGGTGTCGCGGTCGGCGAACAGGTTCAGGGTCGAGCCGGCCTGCTCGAAGGCCGCCCAGAAGAGCGACGCGCCGAGAAAGAGGACGCCGATCACGTAGAGCCGCCGCCGCTCGGACGGCGTCCAGTCGCCCGCGAAGAACAGCCACCCGAAGAAGGCGATGGTCAGGATCAGCAGGAACACCCCTGCCGCATCACTGAGCTGCGTGGCCGTCACTCGCAGGACGCCGACGAACGCCGCGGCGCCGATGGCGACGACGGCGATCAGGGCGAGCGCGCCCCAGCGGGTCACGTTCCGCCGCAGCCGGACCGCCGCTTCCGGCGATGCCGCGGGTGCCGGCCGCAGCCCGGCCTCGCCGAGGTACCGGGCGCCCAGCGTGTACTGAATCAGCCCGATGACCATGCCGACCCCGGCGGCGGCGAAGCCGACGTGCCAGTCGACGCGCTGCCCGAGGTAGCCGCAGACCAGCGGCGAGATGAACGCGCCGAGGTTGATGCCGACGTAGAAGATCGAGAAGCCGGCGTCGCGCCGCACGTCGTCCGCGGCGTAGAGCTGCCCGACGATGACGCTGACGTTGCCTTTCAGCATGCCGGTGCCGATCACGATCAGGAACAGGCCGAGGTAGAACGTCGACAAGGAGGGGAAGGCCATGCAGAAGTGGCCCGAGGCGATGAGGATGCCGCCGTAGAGCACCGCGCGTCGCTGGCCGATCAGCCGATCCGCGAGCCATCCGCCGGGGAGCGTGGTCATGTAGACCATCGCGGTGTAGAGCCCGTAGATGGCGCCGCCGCGGGCGGTGTCGAAGCCGAGGCCGCCGGCGGCCACCGGCGCCGTCATGTAGAGCAGCAGCAGCGCGCGCATGCCGTAGTAGCTGAACCGCTCCCACATCTCTGTGAAGAACAGCGTCGACAGCCCGCGCGGATGGCCGAAGAAGCCGTGATCCTGCGGCACGGCGGGATGCGGGCGGGCGGCGGCTGCGGCGGGCGTCGGGTCCGGCATGCGGGATCAGCATAACGTAGTCGCGGGCCGGCCCGGTCAACGGCGCGCCGCCTGCCGATTCACGTCCCTGCCGCGTCCGCCCGATCATCAGCCGGCGTTCCGCCGGTGCCCGCGGTCAGCCGCTTACCGGTCCCACACCATGCCGGCGATGCGTGGATCGGCGGCGAAGGCCTCTCGATCGAAGGCGAGGCAGCTCTCGGGAAACGCGCAGATCGCATGCACCCCCTGAGGGTTGAACAAGACCCGCCAGGTCTCGCGCTCGATCGGGGCTGACGAGGCGAACGCGCGACAACTGAGCAGCGCCACGTTGAGGCTGCCCGGCCGCGGATCGCGCGCCGACTGGTAGCGCAGCGCCTCGATGTGGGTGTCGCGGGCAGCATCGGCCAGCGCCTGGCAGGGCCGGTAGTCCGTCGGGTGCACCCACACCGCGCGATCGCGATCGAGCGGCGGCGCGGTCAGGTCGAGCCCCGCGGCGGTCCGGTAGCGCACCGCAAAGGCGGTGTACTCGCCGGCATTGCCGGGCCACGGCGTGGCCGGCGAGTCGGCAAAAAACAGCAGCCGGTGACAGGCCATCTCGGCAATCGCGGTGGCGATGGTCTTCGAGGCGTAGAAGACACCAGGCGTCCGGCCGGCGCGGCGAAAGCGTGAGCCCCGGGGATACGGGGACCCATAACGAAAGGGGGTGGCCAGCAGGTATTGGAGATGCGCGCACTCGAGCGGGACCGGAGGCTTGCTCTGCTCGAGCAACTCCTCGAGGCGCGCCTGTTCCACGAGCGTGTCCACGAGCTTGAGCGTCGAGATCCGGTGCTGGGCCTCCACGACCCGCCAGCACGCGCCCGACACACGCCGCCGCTCAGACGACAGCGCGGCGGGAGTCCAGGTAGGCCACGACATCGATCAGGCCGGCAAGCGATTGCATCAGGACCACGGGAGCGCCGCCGAGCGCGAGGTTGTCGCTCTCGAGCCAGCGGCGGGCGGCCGCTTCATCTCCGGCGACGACGGCGTCGAGCGCCCGGAAGAGGCGGATGAACAAGACCGCCAGCTCGAACGGTTTGTCGGCCGGCGACAGCGTATAGCGGCCCGATCCCATGCGGGAAATACTGGCCTCCGAGAGCCCGATGATCCGGCTGAGGGCGCGGTTCGAGACGCCAAGCCGCTGTGCCGCGCGCAGCGCGGCCTTCGAGACGACGGCGCCGTCGGCGGCGACGGATGGCTTCGGCGCGGGCTCAGGTCGGGTCCCAGCACTCATTTCCTCAGCAATAATAGCTCGACTTCAATTCTGATGCAAGGCGCCGATCCTGGCGGGTTGGCCATCGCCTCCGAAACCGGCGGCGGCAGGCCGGAGGCGCCGCCTGCGTGGACACCCGGGCGGTACAATGGGGCGTGCACGTCCTCCTGATCTCCACCTACGACATGGGGCGCCAGCCGTTCGGGCTGGCATCGCCGGCCGCGTGGCTGAAGGCGGCGGGCGTCGAGGTGGTGTGCGCCGACCTCGACAAGGAGCGGCTGGATGACGCGCTCGTCCACGGCGCGTCCCTGGTGGCGTGTTTCCTGCCGATGCACACCGCCACGCGCCTGGCGATGCCGGTCATCGGCCGCATCCGCGCGCTCAGGCCCGATGTGCGGCTGGCGGCCTACGGCCTCTATGCGCCGCTCAATGCCGCGCTGCTGCGCGAGCACGGCGTGACACACGTCCTCGGCGGCGAGTTCGAAGAGGATCTCGTCAGGATTGCGCTCGGCGAGACGGTCTCCGACACCGGCGCCGCGGCCGCCGGGACGGCGATTCCCAGGCTGGCGTTCCGGGTGCCCGACCGCGGCGGCCTGCTGCCGCTGGCGCGATACGCGACCCTCCAGTCCGCGGACGGGCGCCGGATGGTGGGCTACACGGAGGCGACCCGGGGCTGCAAGCACCGCTGCCGGCACTGCCCGATCGTGCCGGTCTACGACGGCCGCTTCCGCACCGTCCCCGTCGATGTGGTGCTGGGGGACGTCGGGGCGCAGGTCGCCGCCGGGGCCGGGCACATCACCTTCGGCGATCCCGACTTCTTCAACGGCATCCGTCACGCCGAGGCGGTCGTCGCCGGCATGGCGCGCGAGTTCCCCGGCGTCAGCTACGACGTCACGATCAAAGTCGAGCACCTGCTCAAGCACGCCGCGCAGCTGCCGCGGCTGCGCGACACCGGCTGCGCGTTCGTCACCAGCGCGGTCGAGTCGGTCGACGACCAGGTCCTCGGCTATCTCGAGAAGGGACACACGCGCGCCGACTTCGAGCGGGTGGTGGCGCTCTGCCGTGAGACCGGCCTGCCGCTGGCCGCCACCTTCGTGGCGTTCACCCCCTGGACGACGGCGGCGTCCTATCTCGAACTGCTGCGGACCGTCGACCGTCTCGATCTGGTCGAGCACGTGGCGCCGATTCAGCTCGCGGTGCGGCTCCTGATCCCGGAAGGCTCGCGGATGCTCGAGCTCGAGGAGGTCCGCGCCGTGACCGCGGCGTTCGATCCGGCGTCGCTGACGTATCCCTGGACGCATCGCGACCCGGCGGTCGACGCGCTGCACCACACCATCGCCGCCATCGTCGGACGATCGCTGACCTCGGAGCGCCGCGAGGTGTTCGCCCGCATCTGGGACGCGGCGCATCGCCAGGCGGGGGCGGCCCCGCCGAGCCGCGAGCCGTTGTCGCTGCTGCCGCGGTCAGCGATTCCGTACCTGAACGAGCCCTGGTACTGTTGAGCGGAACCCAGCGCAGAGCAGTTGGCTCTGATTTGACCGGCGAGTGACCTGTCCCGTGCCCCGAGTGCTCATCCTCTCGACCACGACCGGCTATCAGCTGCGCGCGTTCGGCGCGTCAGCGGCGCGGGCCGGCATCGATCTGATGTTCGCCACCGATCGCTGCGATCATCTGGACGATCCCTGGCGCGACGCGGCGGTCCCGGTGCGGTTCCACGAGGAGGAGGCCTCGCTCGCGGCGATCCTGGCCGCCGCCCGGGAGCGCCCGCTCGACGGGGTCCTGGCGGTCGGCGACCGGCCGGTGGTGCTGGCGGCGCGCGCCGCGCAGGCGCTGGGGCTGCCGGGCAATCCGCCCGCGGCCGCACGCGCCAGCGCGCACAAGGCGCTGTCGCGCGAACGGTTCGCCGCCGCGGGCCTGCCGGTTCCCTGGTTTGTCGAGATTCCGCCGGGCGCCGATCCCGATTCCCGCATCCAGTTCCCCTGCGTCGTCAAACCGCTCGGCCTGTCCGGGAGCCGCGGAGTGATTCGCGCCGACACGCCCGCGCAGCTGCGGGAGGCAGTGGCGCGGGTGCGGAGGCTGCTGGCGCGCACGGATATCCGGGCCGCGCGCACCGGGCTCGAGGATCGACTGCTGGTCGAGGGGTTCATCGAAGGGAAGGAGTTCGCCGTCGAGGGGGTGCTGACGCGCGGCGTCCTCCGGGTGTTCGCCATCTTCGACAAGCCGGACCCGCTCGACGGCCCCTTCTTCGAGGAGACCATCTACGTCACGCCGTCGGCGCTGCCGCCGGAGGAGCAGGCGCGGGTGGCGGCGCACGCGGCGCGGGCCGCGGCGGCGCTCGGATTGACGGACGGGCCGCTGCACGCCGAGTGCCGCGTCGGCCCGGACGGTGTCGTCATGCTCGAGGCGGCGGCGCGGCCGATCGGCGGCTTGTGCGCGAAGGTGCTGCAGTTCGAGGCGGACGCGGGGTGCGCGCCTCTGGAGGAAGTCCTGCTGCGGCACGCGGCGGGATGGGACATCTCCGCGTACGCGCGCGTAGCGGGTCCCGCGGCGGTGATGATGATCCCGATCCCGAAGCGCGGCCTGCTGCGGCGGGTGGACGGTCTGTCGGAGGCCGCGGCGGTGCCGGGGATCGAAGAGATCAGGATCACCGCCAAGCCGGATCAGATGCTCGAGCCGCTGCCCGAGGCCGGCAGCTATCTCGGGTTCATCTTCGCGCGGGGACTGGAACGGACGGACCTGGTGGGGGCGCTCGAGGCGGCGCATGCGCGCCTGCAGTTCCGGATCGACAACCCGTTGCCGATCGTCGCCATCTAGAGGCGTCGCGCGATCGTCGGGCGCGGCCGCTTCCCGCACCAGGACGTGCGCGCTACTTGGCTTGCTGCGGGACGTAGCCGGGGGGCAGCGCCGCTTCCTCGCCGAAGAAGAAGTCTT
>JBDTOB010000128.1:0-6954 GCA_039933435.1 Acidobacteriota bacterium
ACTCTCTCTGGCACGCCAATGCCTCCGCACGGCGGCTCCTCAACCAGGGGATCAAGGCGCCGCTCTCCGGAGACCCGCGCTACAACATCCACGCGAACGACATCGATTTCCAGATCGAGTCGGACTTCATCGGGCTGATGACGCCCGGTCTGCCCCAGGAGTCCACTCGCTACTGCACCCTGGTCGGGCGGGTCATGAACCACGGCGACGGCTTGTACGGCGGCATGTTCTTCGGCGGCATGTACTCGGCCGCGTTCTTCGAACTCGACGTCGCGAAGGTGGTCGAGGCGGGACTGGCCACCATCCCGGCCGAAAGCGGCTACGCACGCATCGTGCGCGACGCGATGGCGCTCTGGCGAAAGTATCCGTCCGACTGGCGACAGGCGTGGACCGAGCTGGAGGCGAAGTGGGACCGCGACGACTCGTGCACCGACGGCGCGTCCCGGCCCTTCAACATCGATGCGCGGCTGAACGGCGCCTACGTCGCGCTGGGCTTGCTGTATGGTGGCGGCGATTTTGTCCGCACCCTCGACGTCACCACCCGCTTCGGCCAGGACTCCGACTGCAACCCCTCGAGCGCCGCCGGCATCGTCGGCGTCATGCTCGGCTACTCGGCTATCCCCCCGGTGTATACCTCCGGCATCCCGGCGCTGCAGGACGCCAAGTTCGATTTCACGGAGTACTCGTTCAGCACGATCGCGCAGTCGACTGTCGCGCGAGCGCTGAAAGTGATCGTCCAGGCGGGGGGGCGGATTGACGGCGACACGATCACCATTCCCATCCAGGCAGCGGCGCCGCCGCCGCTCGAGCAGTGGGACATGGGAGTGCCGTCCGCTCGCCTGAGCGCAGGAAACGCCGCGTGGACGTTCACCGGCGCGTGGACGACCGACGTCGGGTGGGACGGCGCCGGTGTGGCGGAACGAAAGATGTCCACGACCAAGGGCAACGTCGCGACATTCGCCTTCGACGGGAGTGCGGTGGCACTGGTCGGTCGCATGTCGCAGGACGGCGGCCGGGCCGACGTGTTCCTGGACGGCGCACCGGCCGGGTCCCTCGACGCTTACAGTCCACCGCGCACCTTCGACAACGACCTCTGGCACCGCGACGGCTTGCCCGCCGGGCCGCACACGGTCCGCATTGTGACGCGCGACGACGCGAATCCGCAGTCGACCGGGAAGCGGGTCACGTTCGAGGTGGGGATCGTCTATCGCCCGCACTGACCGATTCCGCGGCCGGCAGTGGAGGAGCGCGGCGCCAGGCCGGACCGGGCGCTGCTCCACCCGATCCGCCGCCTCGCGGTGAGGAGCACGCTTGCGGTGTAGTATCCGACTGCCGTGGCCGGTCCCTCACGAAAGACGAAGCCGCAGATCCTCGTGATTGGCAGCTCGAATACCGATCTGATCATCAGGACGCCGCGGATCCCGCAACCAGGCGAGACGATCCTCGGCGGCAGGTTCACCCGCGCGGCCGGCGGAAAAGGAGCGAACCAGGCCGTGGCCGCCGCGCGCGCGGGCGGCGCGGTGACCTTTGTCGCCCGCGTGGGGCGTGACCTCGACGGCGCGCAAGCGCTGGCGGGGTTTACCGCCGCGGGCATCGACGTGAGCCACATCGTTCGCGACGCAACCACCCCCTCCGGCGTGGCGCTCATCTTCGTCGGCGGCCATGGGGAAAATTGCATCGCGGTGGCGTCGGGCGCCAACGACAAGCTGAGCCCGGCGGATGTGCGCGCCGCGAGGGATGCGTTTCGGCGCGCCAAGATCGTCCTGTTGCAACTGGAGATCCCGCACCCGACCGTCGACGCCGCCGTTGAACTGGCGGTGCAAGCGGGTGCGCGGGTGGTGCTGAACCCCGCGCCCGCGCGGCCGCTGCCGACACGGCTCCTCAGTCGCCTCTACCTGCTGACCCCCAACGCGAGCGAGGCCGAACGGCTGACGGGCACGCCGGTCACGACCGAGCGGTCCGCCGCGAAAGCCGCCGAAAGCCTGCTGGCACGCGGCGTCCAGCACGTCGTCATCACGATGGGGCGGCGCGGAGCGTTCGTGGCCGGCGGCGGCGTGCGGCAGCTGGTTCCTGGCATCCCGGTCCGGGCCGTCGACGCGACCGGCGCGGGTGATGTGTTCAACGGCGCGCTGGTCGTGGCCCTGTCGGAAGGTCGGTCGCTGATCGAGTCGGCCCGGTTCGCCAACGCCGCGGCGGCCTGGTCCGTTACCCGTCCCGGCGCCCAGCCGTCGGCCCCCTCGCGCCGCGCCATCCTGGCGATGCTCTCCAAAGGACAACCATGAACAGACCCGCGGTGTGGATCGTCGCGATGTGCGCGCTTCTCAGTGGCTGCACGAAGTCGGATGACGGCCGCGCCGCTGCCGGCGTGGCTCACAAGCCGATCGTCGCGCTGGTCATGAAGTCGCTGGCGAACGAGTTCTTCACCACCATGACGGAAGGCGCCCGGCAGCATCATGCCGCCAGCGCCGCCACCTACGACCTCATTGTCAACGGGATCAAGAACGAGACCGACCTGGCCGAGCAGGTGAGCCTGGTCGAGCAGATGATCGCGCAGCGGGTGGACGCGATCGTCATCGCGCCGGCCGACTCGAAAGCGCTGGTCACCGTCCTCAAGCGCGCCAGGGACGCCGGCATTCTCGTGATCAACATCGACAACAAGCTCGACGACGAGGTGCTGAAGGAGGCCGGCCTGCGGGTGCCGTTCGTCGGTCCGGACAATCGCGCCGGCGCGCGCAAGGTGGGGGAGACGCTGGCCGCACACCTGCATCGCGGCGACAAGGTGGCGATCATCGAGGGGCTGCCGACCGCGTTCAACGGTCAGCAGCGCCGCCTCGGCTTCGAGGATGCGATGGAGGCCGCTGGAGTTGACGTCGTGACGACGCAGAGCGGCCGCTGGGAGATGGACACCGCGAGCAACGTCGCCGCCGCGATGATCAACGAACACGCCGATCTGAAGGGCATTCTCTGCGCCAACGACAACATGGCGCTGGGCGCGGTCTCGGCCATCCAGGCCGCTGGCAGGAACGGCACCATCCTGGTGGCGGGCTTCGACAACATCAGCGCCGTCCGGCCATTGCTGGCATCCGGGCAGGTGGTGGCGACGGCCGACCAGCACGGGGACCGGCTGGCCGTCTTCGCATCGAGGCGGCGCTGAAGATACTGAAAGGCGACGCCCTGCCGGCGGATCAGACCACGCCGGTCGATCTCGTGATCAAGTAAGACCGATCATGGCCGACCCCCTTCTGCAGGTCCTTGGCCTCCGCAAGCGCTACAGCGTACCGGTGCTGGACGATTTCACCTTCGACCTCGCGCGGGGCGAAGTGCACGCGCTCATCGGCAGCAATGGCGCCGGCAAGTCCACGTTCGCGCGCATTCTTGCCGGGTTGACCTTGGCCGACGGCGGCGAGATGCGGCTCGAGAACCGTCCCTACCGGCCGGGGTCGAAGCGGGAGGCCGAGCGTGCCGGCGTCACCATGGTCCTGCAGGAGTTGAACGTCATCGGAACGATCAGCGTCGCCGAGAACCTCTTTCTCGGTCGGCTGCCTCGCCGTGCCGGGTTCGTCCGTTCGTCTGCCCTGCGCGCCGCCGCGCGCGAGGCTCTGGCCCGCGTCGGGGCCGAGTCGATCGATCCCGGCCTCCCGGCCGGATGGCTCGGCGTGGGGCAGCAGCAGCTCGTCGAGATCGCGGGCGCCCTGTCCCGGGACTGCCGGCTGCTGATCCTGGACGAACCGACCGCCGCTCTGACCGACCCGGAAATCGAACACTTGTTCCACAACATCCGGCGGCTGCAGGCGGAGGGGGTGGGGATCGTCTACGTCAGCCACCGGATGGAGGAGATCCGGCGCATCGCCGACCGCATCACGGTGATGCGCGACGGCCGGTCGATCGCGACCCACGACGCGAGCCAGGCGGTAATTGGCGGGCTGATTCGGGAGATGGTTGGCCATGATCTGCCCGAGAGAGCAGGCGCGGCCGGGCGGCCTCCCGGCGAAGTGGCCTTGCGCGTGCGTCACCTGCGGGCGGGCGAGGCGGTGCGCGACGTCAGCTTCGACGTGCGGCACGGCGAGATCGTCGGTATGGCCGGCCTGATCGGAGCCGGACGGACGGAAGCGCTGCGCGCGATCTTCGGCGCCGATCGGAAGGACGGCGGGGAGATTCTGGTCGACGAGCGGCCGGCCGCACTGCGCAGCCCCGCGGAGGCGGCGATGGCCGGCATGGGTCTCGTTCCGGAAGATCGGCGGCGCGACGGTCTCCTGATGTCCCAATCGGTCCGGGTCAACACGACGCTGAGCACGATCCGGCGCCACGCCCGCTGGCGCGCCTGGATCGACACCGACGCCGAGACCCGCACGGCCGATTCCTTCCGCGCCCGGCTGGACGTCCGCTACGCGTCGCCCGAACAGGCGGTGGAAGAGTTGAGCGGCGGCAACCAGCAGAAGGTCCTGATCGCCCGCTGGCTCGCCCGGGACTGCCAGGTCCTGTTGTTCGACGAACCGACCAGGGGGATCGACGTGGCGGCGAAGGACACCATCTACCGCCTGCTTCGCGACCTGGCGTCAGGGGGAAAGGCCATCGTGGTGGTGTCGAGCGATCTCGTCGAGCTGATGGCGATCTGCGATCGGATTCTCGTGATGGCGCACGGCCGCATCACCGCGCAATTCACCCCCGCCGACTGGACCCAGGACGCGATCACGCGAGCGTCGTTCGCGATATGAAACTGACGTCTGGGAACCGCGCCGAATTCCTCGGCATGCTCGCGATCTGGGTTGGCCTGGTGCTGCTCTTCGGTCTGCTGACCGACCACTTCCTGACCCTGCGCACCTTTGCCACGCTGGCGAACCGCATCCCCGCACTGGCCGTCGTCGCCGTCGGCATGACGTTCGTGGTCATTGCCGGCGGGATTGATCTGTCGGTCGGCTCGGTGCTCGGCCTCTGCGGCGCGGTCCTGGGATCCGCTCTCATGGATTTCCATCTACCGCTGTCGGCGGCCATTTTCCTGGCCCTCGCCGCCGGACTCATCGCCGGGACGGTGAACGGCCTGGTCAGCGTCTGTTTCGGGATTCCCTCGTTCATCGTCACGCTGGGCATGCTGGAGATTGCGCGCGGCCTTGCCTACCTCACCACCCAATCGCAGACGAAGTACATCGGCAGCGCGGTGGAGGGTCTGTCGTCGCCGCTCGCAGGCCTGGGCGTATCATCGTCGTTCCTGATTGCGGTGCTCGTGGTTGCCGCAGGTCAGGTCGTGCTGACGCGGACCGTGTTCGGCCGCTATCTGGTGGGGATAGGCACGAACGAGGCGGCTGTCCGGCTGGCTGGCATCAACCCGAGGCCGCCGAAGATTGCTGTCTTCGCGCTGCTCGGTATGATGACCGGCCTGGCGGCGGTGTTCTACACGTCGCGGCTTGGCTCGTCCGACCCGAACGCCGGGGCCGGCCTGGAACTGTCGGCGATCGCCGCCGTGGTGATTGGCGGTACCACCCTGGCCGGCGGGCGGGGCTCGATCGTGAACACGTTCTTCGGCGTCCTCATCATTGCCACGCTGGAGGCAGGGCTCGCTCAGATTGGCGCGTCCGATCCGGTCAAGCGCGTCGTCACCGGCACCGTCATCGTCGCCGCCGTGATCCTCGATGCCTGGAGACATCACCTCACCCGGCGAAGCCGGAGTCACTGAGGGCCACCGAACCCGGCTGCGATGGCACAAGGCTCGCAAAGCAGGTCTAAGGAGTATCCGAATGAATGGGCCAGCTCGACTCGTGATCTGCGGCGTGCTCGTGCTCTTCGCACCGGGCAGCGCCCGCGCTCAGGGGGCGTTTCAGTCCACGCCGCCCGCCGTGACCGCCGATGCCGAGCCGTGGTACCGGAACCGCGAGCCGGTGATCTTCTCCGGGAACTCCTACTATCCGGCCGGAGCACGCATCCATTTCATCAGCAGCGAGATGGTTCGCAGCGGGACCTACCAGGGAGTGCCCCTTTACAGCCGCACCACGATCGAGCCATATAGCGTGGTCTACGTGCCGCTCGCCGGGGGGCTGATGGAGCCCTACGAGCGACGGCGTGACGGACAACTCGCCGGGACCGTCGGCAGCTCCGCACCATCGTTTCCAGTCGCCACCTCGAGAGACATTCCGCTGGTGGCGTCTGATCCGCAGGCGATGGCGCAGGCGCCCGCACCTCCGATGCTCGAATCGACCGGGCTCTTCGAACCGGCCGCCCGCGCGGCGATGCTCGCGGCCCCAGTGTTCCCGCCGCAGGGGCCGAGCGCTGGACCGGCGCATGGTCCACTCCTGCCGGGGATTCATTCAACAGCGCTCGCCGTCGTCATCGCCCCTCCCCTCATGCGGCGGCCAGATTCTGCCAACGCCGTGTTCGTTCAGTTCGACGGGGCGCGCTGGTTCAGCAGCGGTCTCCCCACGACGTTGGATCCTGCGCGATTCACCCGCATCGGCGAGATCCGCGGGTTCCCGGTCTACACCGCCCGCGGCGCCAGCGCATCGACCATCTACGTGCCGGTCAGCCGCGACATGGATGCCGTCGCGCCGTACTCCGCTCGCAAGTAGGCGCGCCGCGCCTCGAGAAGCGGCCGCCGTACGGATGATGCGCAGGCGTCTGTCGCCGCGCGATGCCGGCAACGGCCGAGCCAGGCAAATCTGCTACTCTGGAAGCCCGAGATGCGGATGGACGAGTGAGCCTGACGCGGCGCCTGATCGTTGGTTCGAACCCCCGGCGCACCCTGGTGCGCGTCCTCGTGCTGACCGCAATCAGCTTCATCACATTTCGGTGGGTGCTGATTCCCATTCGCGCCGAAGGCATCAGCATGCTTCCGACTTACCGGTCGGGCTCGCTCAACTTCGTCAATCGCCTCGCCTTCACGTTCAGGCCCCCCGCGCGCGGGGAGGTCGTCGCGATCCGGCTGGCCGGGCCTCATGTCGTGTTCGTGAAGCGGATCATCGGGCT
>JBDTOB010000129.1:0-6915 GCA_039933435.1 Acidobacteriota bacterium
TGAACTTGATGTCGTCCATGGCGAAGACGTTGGTCGGATCCGTCATCGCGATGGTCAGCGTCGCGCCGGCGCGGCTGAGCGGGACAATCTGGTATTTGTGCGCGGTCTCGGAGGGGATCAGCTTGATGATGGGCGCGTCGATGTCGAACTGTGCGAGGTTGATCGAGGGCACGCCGTACTGCTTGGAGAGCAGCGCGGTGATTTCCTCGTCCTTGACGAAACCGAGCTTGACCAGGTTGAATCCGAGCTTCCCCCCGTTGGTCTTCTGATAGCTCAGCGCCTCCTGCAGCTGGGCAGGCGTAATCCGTTTCTCTTTGAGCAGCAGCTCGCCAATCCGAACAGGCATTGTTCAGGCTCGGGTCCAGTAGGGCCGCCGGGAACGCGACCAATCGCAGGGGAAAAGCTGGGGGAGCAGTATTCCAACACAGCTTGACACTTTTTGTCAAGCACAGAATCGTATGCCGCCCTCAATAACCCACCCTGGCAGACACGCCCCACCCCCGCGCGGCGCCATCGGCCCCCCGGGTCATGCCCACGTCGATGAGCACCGAGGCGGTGGCCGCGAGGCTGGCGCCGGCGCTCACGGCCGGCGCCCGATCGCCGGATACCGCCGCATTCACCCCGCCCCGGACGAACAGTCGCCTGAGCAGCCGCCCTTCCGTTCCGGCCGCGACACGACGCGTCGCGCCCGGACTCCCACCTGATCCGACGACATCCATATCGGCCGCCACGATCCAGCCCGCCAGTGGGGCCACCGAGACCCCGGCCCGCGCCTGCCGCCGGAGCGTCAGCGGTTCGCGCCCCGCCTCCCCGCCAAACGACGGCGCGGTGGCATTGCGCAGCGTCAGCCCCGCCTTGAACGCCCCGACGCCGGCCATCACCCCGAGATCCGCGTCGAATCTGGTCCGCTCGCCGGACGTCGCCCCGGTGTCGCGCAGCAGATCCTCCCGCCGGGCGGGGGCCGCCGTCCCGTAGGAGACGCTGCCGCGCACCAGCTTGAGCGTCGCCCCCACGGCCACGCCCGGGGCAATCGACTGCACCACCGTGGCGCCCGCGTGGTGGGTCACCAGCGTGTCGGCCTCGAGCCGCGCCCCCTCAGCGCCGGCGCCGGCGACCGCGTGCACCGCGGTTGCCCGCAGGCGGTAATACGACAGGGCCGCCGCCGGCGCCCCGATCGCCAGCAGCCATCCCGACTGGCGCTGCCCGGGCTCGAGGCCGGTGCCGGTGCGCTCGGCGGTCGTCCGATCGAGCACCAGGCTGAAAATCGACCCCGAGGCGAAGCCCGCCGGATTCCAGTAAGCCGCCGAGGCATCGTCGGCCACCGCGACGAAGGCGCCCCCCATCCCCGCCGCGCGGGTGCCCACGGCGTCGAACGACTGGGCCCGGGCGGTCCCGCCGAGCCCCGCCAGCAGGACCGCGGCCGCCAGCACACGCTGAAAGCTTCCCATCCCGGAGAGCTTAGCGTACGGGTCGGCGCGGCCCGACCGGGTGTGCCTTTTCGGCGGCGGGCGCCGGCCGAATCCGGAAACATCCCGGTGCCCGGTGTCGTATTTCAAGGCTAGAATCGTTCGTCCCGCCGGCCGTCCCCGGGGGACACACCAGCGATTTTCCAGCGACAGCCTATGACCTCACCCTCCGTCCCGGCCGGGGAGACCGGCCCTGCCCCGGGCCTCGTCTCCCGTTTCTTCGGCATCATCACCTCTCCCCGCGCCACCTACGAGGCCGTCGTCGCCCGTCCGGCCTGGTTCGGCATGCTGGCGCTGACCACCGTCGCCATGGCGCTGCTGGTCGGCGGCTTCCTGTCCACGCACGTCGGCCAGGAGGCGTGGCTGGAGTCGGCCTCCAACAGCCCGCTCACCGGCCCGGTCAGCGACGAGGCGTACCAGGCGATGCAGAAGATGGCCGGCTACGTCGGCTACATCACCGCCGCCAGCATGCTGGTGATGGTGCCGCTCTTCAGCACCGTGATTGCCGGCCTCCTGTTTGCCGTCTTCAACGCCGGCCTCGGGGGCGACGCCAGCTACAAGCAGGTCCTCGCGGTCGTGGTTCACACCGGCCCGCTCGGCCTCCTCGCCCAGCTCTTCACGCTGCCGCTCAACTACCTGCGCGGCACGATGTCGAGCTCCAGCAGCCTCGGCGCGCTCACCCAGAGCATCCTCGACGAGGGCTCGTTCCTGGCGCGGCTGCTGGGGATGATCGACCTGTTCGTGATCTGGCAGCTGATCGTGCTGTCGATGGGCCTGGCGGTGCTCTACCGGCGCCGGACGCAGCCCATTGCCACCTCGCTGCTCGTCGTCTACGTCGTAATTGCGATCATCATCGCGGTGGTGAAGCGCGGAGCTGGGGCATGAGCCGGAACAAGAAAATCATCGTCGGCATCGTCATTCTCCTGGCACTCGGCGCCCTCGCCTTCGCCAACTTCAAGTTCAAACGCAACGACGGCATCGAGGTCACGACCGAGGAAGTGCGCAAGCGCCATCTCGAGGCGCTGGTCACCGCCTCCGGCAAGATCCAGCCGAGGCGCGACGTCAACATCAGCGCCGACACCATGGGCCGGGTGACCGACCTCGCCGTGGACGAGGGGGTCCGCGTCAAGAAAGGGCAGTTCCTGCTGCAGATTGACCCGCGCAACCTCAAGACCGCGGTGCAGCGGACCGAGGCGTCGCTGGCCGCGGCGCGGTCCAACGCCGAACAGGTGCGCCTCGCCCTCGAGAGCGCCCGGCTCGCGCTCAAGCAGGCACAGGACAACTACAAACGCCAGCAGGATCTCTGGAAGGGCGGCCTGACGACGCGGGAGACGCTCGAGCGCGCCGAGAACGAGCTCAAAACGCGCCAGGCCGATTACGCCTCCCAGGAGCAGAACGTCCGCACCATGCAGCTGCGGATGCAGTCGGAGATGGCCACCGCCGCCAGCGCCCGGTTCGACCTCAGCAAGGTCCGCATCGAGTCCCCGATCGACGGCATCGTCACCCGCCGCAACATCGAGGAAGGGGAAACGGTCGTCATCGGCACGATGAACAACGCCGGCACGGTGCTGCTGACCATCGCCGACATGTCGGTCATCCAGGCGGAAGTCGAAGTGGACGAGACCGACATTCCGTCGCTGCGGATCGGGCAGCCGGGCAAGGTCACGATCGACGCGATGCCCGGACAGACCTTCACCGGCAAGGTGACCGAGATTGGCAACAGCCCGATCCTGACGACCGGCACCGCCTCCCAGGCCACCAACTTCAAAGTGATCGTCACCCTGGACAAGGAGATTGCCGAAGTCCGCCCCGGCTTCACCTGCACCGCCGAAATCACCACCGCGGTCCGCGACGACGTGGTGTCGGTGCCGATTCAGGCGACCACCGTCCGCGAGTTCGTGCTCGACGAGAAGGGCGACATCGTCCGTCCGCCGGACAGCGACAGGGGACGCAAGCGGCCGGCGACGACGCCGTCGATCGCCGACCTCAAGCCGGGCCAGTCCCGCAAGGAGCTGGAAGGGGTCTTCGTCGTCGAGAATGGCAAGGCCCGGTTCACCGCGCTCAAGAGCGGAATTGCCGGCGAGAAGTACTTCGAGGTCCTCTCCGGGGTCAAGCCCGGCGACATGGTGATCACCGGGCCGTTCGCTTCCGTCCGGGAGCTGGCCGACGGCGCCGCCGTCAAGCCGGCCGCCGGGGCCGGAGCCGCCGCGAAAAAGCCGTGAACCAGTTCTTCGAGGCCGCCGTCATCGCGCTGAACGCCATCTGGACGAACAAGCTGCGTTCGTTCCTGACGGTGCTCGGCAACATCGTCGCCGTCACCTCGATCATCGCCGTGGTCTCGCTGGTGCAGGGCATGAACGCCTACGTCAGCGACGCCATCATCTCCGACGTCGGCGCCGACAACTTCACCATCCAGCGCGTCGGCGTGGTCCGCACCGAGGAGGAGGAGGAGAAGGCGCGGAGCAATCCGCGCATCACCCTCGACGACGCCGTGGCGGTGCGGAAGTTCAGCGATCACATCGCCGCGGTGGCGGCGCAGGCCGGCGCCAACGCCCGGGTCACCTACAAGGACGTGGTCATCGACAGCGTCAGCGTCCAGGGCGTGTCGCGCGACTACATCAGCTTCTCGCGCTTCAACGCCGAGCGCGGACGTCTCATCAACCCGGTCGAGATCGCCCGCGACCGGCCGCTGGTGGTGCTCGGCTGGCAGACCGCGGATCGGCTGTTCGGCGCCGCCGACCCGATCGACAAGGACATCAGGATCGGGGCGGTGCACTTCCGCGTCGTCGGCGTCAGCGAGAAGAAGGGGGCGGTGTTCGGCCAGTCGCAGGACGAGTTCGCGATCATCCCGCTCGGGGTGTTCCAGAAGATGTTCGGGCCGCGGCCGGGGCTGGAGATCATCGTCAAGCCGCGCACGCCAGAGGTGCTGCGGGTGGCGATGGACGACGCCACCGTGGCGCTGCGCATCCAGCGCCGCCTCCGGCCGGCGGCGGGCAACAACTTCGGGATGTTCACGTCGGACACGATCCTGGGGATCTACGAGCAGGCGACACGCGGCATCTTCGCGGTGCTGATCGGGGTGGTGGCGCTGTCGCTGGTCGTCGGCGGCATCGTCATCATGAACATCATGCTGATGGTGGTCAGCGAGCGGACGCGGGAGATCGGACTGCGCAAGGCGCTGGGGGCGCGGCGGCGCGACATCGTCTGGCAGATCCTGACCGAGTCGGTGACGCTGTCGACCTTTGGCGGCCTGGTCGGCACGCTCCTCGGCTTCGGCCTGGCGCTGCTCATCAGCAAGCTGTCGCCGCTGCCGGCGTCGGTGGAACCCTGGGCGATCGCCATCGGCCTTGGCATCACCGCGGTCGTCGGGCTGTTCTTCGGCCTCTACCCGGCGATGCGCGCCGCGTCGCTGGATCCGATTGAGGCACTGAGACGAGAGTAGGGGGAGGTTCAGGGTTCCGGGTTCGGGGTTCGGGGTTCGGGTTCGGGGTTCTACGGCGGAGCGGGTGGCGGGCGACGGGGAATGGGCGGGAGCTGGGAGCTGGAAGCTGGAAGCTGGGAGCTGGGAGCTGAATTATGGCAGCGTTGCGGGCCGGGTTACTCCGGGAAATCGTCACCATGTCGGTGCAGACGCTGCGCACCAGCAAGATGCGCTCGGCGCTGACGGTGCTCGGCGTGGTCATCGGCATCACCTCGATCGTCGGGATGACCTCGCTCATCCGCGGCTTCGACGAGTCGCTGCGCCAGTCGCTCAGCGCCGCCGGGCCGAACACCATCTACGTGCAGAAGATGGGGGCGATCAGCTGGGGATCGGGCAAGAGCTTCCAGGAAGTCCTCAAACGTCCCAATCTCACCATCGACGATGCCCGCGCGATTGCCCGCAACTCGCCGTCGGTCGGGCTGATCGACATCTGGCTGGGAGCGATGGGCGGCTCCAGCCGGTTGCGCCTCTACTACAAGAACGAGAGCACCAAGCAGCTGGTGATCTTCGGCGCCACCGAGAACTTCGCCGCCGTCAGCTTCACCCCGCTGGTCTACGGCCGGTTCTTCGTGCCGGCCGAGGTTGACCACCGCCGACAGGTGGTCGTACTCGGGCAGACGCCGTACCAGTCGCTCTTCCCCAACACCGATCCGATCGGCAAGAAGGTCCGCATCGGCAGCAACGAGTTCACCGTCATCGGCGTCGTCGAGAAGCGTCCCACCCCGGGGGGCTTCAATACCGGCGCCGACGACTTCGCGGTCATCCCTTACACCACCCACGAGAAGTTCTTCGGCCGGGTCCCGACCGGCAAGGGCAGCACCGGCAACTTCCAGAGCGCGATGCGCTCGGGGATGATTGCCATCATTCCCAGGGACGAGGCCTCGCGCGAGCAGACGATGACGGAGGTCGAGCAGATCATGCGGATCCGCCACAACCTCAAGCTCGACGACCCCAACGACTTCGACCTCGTCACCTCCGACGCCATCCTCAAGATCTGGGATCAGATCAGCCAGGCGACCGTGCTCGCGCTGGTGGTGATCTCGTCGATCGCCCTCATGGTCGGAGGCATCGGGGTGATGGCGATCATGATGATCTCGGTCACCGAGCGCACCCGGGAGATCGGCGTGCGCAAGGCCCTCGGCGCCCGCCGCCGCGAGATCCTCTGGCAGTTCCTGATCGAGGCCGTCTTCCTGACGTCCGCCGGCGGCCTGCTCGGCATCGTCTTCGGCAGCAGCATCGGCTTGCTCGTGCACTGGCTTTCCGGCTTCCCGGTGTCGCTGCCGTGGTGGTCTTTCGCCATCGGCATCGGCTTCTCCGCCACCATCGGCATCTTCTTCGGCCTCTTCCCCGCCATCAAGGCGTCGCGGCTGGATCCGATCGAAGCGCTGAGATACGAATAGCTGACAGCTGTCAGCTCTCAGCTCTCAGCTTTCAGCTGTCAGCTCTCAGCTTTCAGCTTTCAGCTAGCCTGAGGTTTGCATAGCGCCACGCGATCGCTGGATAAGGCCGTGCAGGACTTCAGACACCTTGGCGTATGGCAAAAATCGCACGAGTTGACGCTGAAGGTGTACTTGATTTCAGCCACCCTGCGGAAGGGCCATCACTTCGAGCTCAGCCAGCAGCTCGGGCGCGCCGCCATGTCCATTCCGGCCAACATCGCCGAGGGCTGTGGCCGCAGCGGCGACCGCGAGTTCCGACGGTTCTGCAGGATCGCGTTGGGTTCCGGATGCGAACTTGAGTATCATCTGCTTCTCGCCCGGGACTTGGGCCTGTTATCCGCTGCGGCGTACGACCCGTTGGCCGCGCAGGTGGTGGAAGTCAAACGCATGCTCGCCGGGCTGATACGTAGCTTGGGACCTGCTGAGAGCTGACGGCTGAGAGCTGTCAGCTCGGGGAGCATCCAGCCATGAAGGTCTACGACGCTGCCAGCATCAGGAATGTCGCGCTCGTCGGGCACAGCGGCGCCGG
>JBDTOB010000130.1:0-6912 GCA_039933435.1 Acidobacteriota bacterium
CCGAGGGGATCTCCGAGTACGAAGAGAGCCAGGCGCGGCCGGAGTGGGGCCGCGAGATGGAAGTGCCGTTCGCGCTGGCGCTCGAGCGCGGCAAGATCCTGAAGCTGGTCGATCTCAACTCGGGCTTCACCCGGCCCGAGTCGATCGCCCTGGCGTATTTCGAGGCCTCGCTGCTCGTCGATCACATTGTCCGGACCTTCGGCGACGACAAGCTGAAGGCGCTGGTGCGGTCCTACGCGACCGGGATCGAGGGGGAGGCGGCGGTGGAGCAGGCGCTCGGCGCCCCCCTGAGCGCGCTGCAGGGCTCTTTCGATCAGGCGCTGGAAACCCGGTTCGGCGCGCTGCGGACGGCACTGCGCGGCACGCCCGACGCCGCCGCGCCGGACGCCGGGCGCGGCCGGCGCGGCGCCAGCGGTCCACCGGATCTGCCCTCGCTGGCCGCCGAGGCCGCGGCGCGCCCGGGCAGCTACGCGGCGCAGCTGGCCTACGGGCAGGCGCTGGCCGCCGCCGGCGATCGCGCCGCGTTCGCGCCGCTCGAACGGGCGGCGGCGCTGGTTCCGGTGACGAGCGGCGAGGACAGTCCCCACGCGGTGATGGCGCGGCTCGCCGAAGCGCTGGGCGACGAGGCGCGCGCCATGGCCGAGTACCAGGCGGTGCTCGCCCAGGATCACACCACGGTGGAGGCGGCCCGGCAGCTGGCGGCCCTGGCCGGGAAGGCGAACGCACCCGAGATTCTGGCCCTGGCCTACGAGCGGATCGTCGCCATCGATCCCTTCGATCCCGCCGCCCACCGCGCGCTCGGGCGCCTGGCCGTGACCGGGGGGCAGCCGCAGACCGCGGTGCGCGAGTTCACCGTTGCGCTGGCGCTGAAGCCCGCCGACCGCGCCGCGGCGCACTGCGACCTGGCGGAGGCCCTCCTCGCCGCCCGGCGCCCCGCGGACGCCAAGGCCGAGGCGCTCGCCGCGCTCGAGATCGCGCCGAGCTACGACCGGGCGCAGGAGCTGCTGCTGCGGGCGATTGCCGCGCCCGGCGCCCCGAGCGGAGGATCCGCGCCCTGAGCGAGGAGGCAGACACTAGTCCCGGTAGGGCCGCGCCCCGGCGTGACGCAGCCGCCACGCCAGCCCGACGAGCCCCCCCGCCGCGAAGCCGGCCACGTGCGCCCAGACCGCGACCCCCCCGGTCATCGCCCGCGTCCCGAGCGAGCCCACCCCGTTGAACAGCTCCTTCACGAACCAGATGCCGAGAAAGAAGATGGCGGGGATCTCGATGAGGTCGAAGAAGAACAGCAGGAACACCGCGGTCAGGATGCGCGAGTGCGGATAGATGACGAAGTAGGCCCCCATGACGCCGGCGATGGCGCCGCTGGCGCCGATCATCGGCAGCGTCGATCCGGCCGCGATCGCCACCTGGCCGAGCGCCGCGATGGTACCGCAGCCGAGGTAGAACAGCGCGAAACCGGCGTGGCCGAGGCTGTCCTCGACGTTGTCGCCGAAAATCCACAGATAGAGCATGTTGCCGATGATGTGCATCCACCCGGCGTGCAGGAACATGCTGGTCCCCACGGTGACCCAGGAAAAGTGCGCAGGCACGAGACCGAAGAGCTGCCACAGCAGCTGCACGGCGCGGCTGTCGAGCTGGAGCTGATAGAGAAAAACCAGCGCGTTCAGGACGATGAGCGTGACGGTGACATACGGCGTGGTCCTCGAGGGAATGACGTCGCTGACCGGGAACATCCGGGCAGTATACCGGGCCGCGCTTTTGCCTTTCCCGTCACCGGACCCGTATAATCGAGGCTGGATGCAGCACACCGGCCGGCTCCCTCGCGGATCCAGGCTCGGCCTCCGCCTGAAGGTCGTTCTCGCCGTGTACGTCCTGGCGGTGGCACTGCTCCCGCTCACCCATCACGATCTGCTCTGTCATCTCAAGTCGACCACCCACTGCACCACCTGCATCGTCGGCGCCTCCGCCGAGCCGGCCGCTGACCCCGCGACGCTCGCCCGTGTCTGGCTGGACGCGGCGGGTACCGTGCCGTTCGACGCGCCCTCGCGCTTCGATTCGGCCCAGCGGAGCCAGTCTTCGGGACGCGCGCCGCCGACCGCTGCCTGACGCCCGTTCCTGACGCCGCAGTTGTTCCGGAGCGCCGTACCCCGGCCGCTCATCCCAGCCCGATCGGGCCGGAGGTGTTCGTGAGGTCTTGCAGTCTCTCCCGGCGGGTGCTCCAGAGCGCCGCCGCCGTCTTGTTGTCGATCGGATCGGCCGGCACCGTGTTCGCACAGGCGGCGGCGCCGCCGCCGCCGCCGGCCGTCGCCGAGCCGCCGGAGGCCCGTCAGCTGCGCGACGAGCTGGCGCGGCTTCGCCAGGAGTTCGAGGCCATCCGCGATGCCTACGGCTCGCGCCTGGCCGCGCTCGAAGCCAAACTCGGGACAGCCACCGCGGCGCCAGCGGCCGGCGGCGCCGTCACCGTGGCCGCGCTTCCGGCGCTGCCGCCCGTGCCGCCTCCCGCCCCGGCAACGCCGGCCCCGGCCGCTCCCGCGGCGGTCGCCGAAGCCGCGCCGCTTGCGCCGCCCTCCCAGGGCGGCGGCGCCGCGGGATCGCTGCCGGTCTACGGCAACGCCTCGGCGCTCTCGAAGATCTTCAACCCCGACATGGCGGTGATTGGCAATTTCCTCGGCGCCACCGGCCGCAACCCGATCGACGCCGCGCCGGCGCTGGAGATGCACGAGGCGGAAGTCTCGCTGCAGGCGATCGTCGATCCCTACGCGCGCGCCGACTTCTTCCTCGCGGCGTCTCCCGACGGCCTCGAGATCGAGGAAGGCTTCCTGACGCTGACCAGCCTGCCCGGCGGGCTGCTCGCCAAGGTGGGCAAGCTCAAGGAGCAGTTCGGCAAGGTCAACACCCTGCACGCCCACAGCCTGCCGTGGGTGGACACGCCGCTGGTGATGAAGAACCTCCTCGGGGGAGAGGAGGGCATCAAGGACTCGGGCATCTCGGTGTCGAAGCTGATTCCGAACTCGCTGCTGTTCCTCGAAGCCACCGGCGAGGTCTATCAGGGCACTGCCGGGCCCTTCCAGTCGCACGATCGCAGCAACGTCAGCTGGCTGGGACGGGTGCGGGGCTACCGCGACATCACCGAGGGGACCAATCTGGATGTCGGCACGTCCTTCACCTCGGGCCACAACGACGCCGGGCTCGACACCCGGACGCGGCTGTTCGGCGTCGACGCGACTGTGCGGTATCGGCCGCTGCGGCGGGCCGTCTACCGCCGCTTCCTCGGCCGCACCGAGCTCGTCTGGAGCCGCCGCGGCCAGTCTGCCGGCGACGTCTCCGCCTTCGGCATGTATGCCAGCGGCGAATACCAGTTCGCCCAGCGCTGGTTCGGGGGGCTGCGCTACGACCACTCCCAGCGCGCCGCCGCTGCCTCGCTGACCGACAAGGGGCCATCGCTGGTGCTGACCTACTGGCCGAGCGAGTTCAGCCAGATCCGCGGGCAATACCGCCACATCCGCTACGCCGAGAACGCGACCTCGAACGAACTGCTGTTCCAGTTCCTGTTCGCAATCGGCGCGCACGGCGCGCACGTGTTCTAACTCCGCCGGGCATGCGTCTCATGATCAGGCGGCCACGGAGACAGAGAGAGAGGCGGAACATATGACAGCGAAACAGAAGTGCACCATCACAGCCGCGTGCGCGCTGACGCTGCTCGCCGGCGCCGGCACCAGCGCCGTCGCGGCGATCAACGTCGTCACCTCGACGGAGGACCTCGCGTCCATCGTCCAGGCAGTGGGGGGTGACAAGGTCACCGTCGAGTCGCTCGCCAGGGGCTACCAGGATCCGCATTTCGTCGAGGCCAAGCCGAGCTTCATCCTGAAGATGCACCGCGCCGACCTGCTGGTCGCGGTCGGGCGGGAGCTGGAAATCGGCTGGCTGCCGCCGCTGATTACCCAGAGCCGTAACTCGAAGATTCAGCCGGGCGCCGCCGGCTACCTCGACGCGTCCCAGACCGCGAAGATTCTCGATATGCCCACCGGCCAGGTGACCCGCGCCATGGGGGACGTCCACCCGCAGGGGAACCCGCACTTCTGGCTCGATCCCGACAACGGCCGCCGCGTCGCACAGGCGGTGCAGGCCAAGCTGAGCGAGCTCAGCCCCGGCGACGCCGGCTACTTCGCCCAGCAGTACGCGGCGTTCGACCGCAAGCTCGCCGAAGGGGAGAAGCGCTGGAAGGCGGCGATGGCGCCGTACCGCGGCATCAAGGTCGTGTCGTATCACCGCTCCTGGTCGAACTTCGCCGATGCGTTCGGCCTCGACGTCATCGGCTACGTCGAGCCGAAGCCGGGCATTCCGCCGTCCCCCGCCCACACGCTGGAGCTCCAACAGGACATGAAGCGCCAGAACGTCAAGATCGTAATGGTCGAGCCCTATTTCGACGCCAAGACGCCCAATGCCATCGGCCGGGAGACCGGCGCCGAGGTCCTGGTGATGCTGCCTTCGGTCGGAGGCGTCAAGGAAGTCACCGACTACTTCCAGCTCTTCGACTACGACATCAACCTGCTGGTCAACGCCATCAAGAAGACGGGAGCCCGCTGAATGGCCGGTCTGACGCTCGGACAGATTCTCGACTTCCTGGCGGCGCCGTTCGTCGCCAGCCTGATCCTCACCGGGATCCATTCGTATCTCGGCGTCCACGTGGTCGAGCGCGGGGTCATCTTCGTCGATCTCTCGCTGGCGCAGATTGCCGCGCTCGGCGCCACGATTGCGGTGCTGCTGCCGTTCTCCGCCGGCGACCCGCACGCGCCGTCGGTCTACTGGGTGAGCCTGCTCTTCACCTTCATCGGCGCGGCCATCTTCTCGACGATCCGCGGCAAGAGCTCGCGCATTCCGCAGGAGGCGATCATCGGCATCAGCTACGCCGTCGCCTCGGCGGCGGCGATCCTGGCGATGAGCAAATCGACGTCGGAGTCCGAGCACCTCAAGGACATGCTGGTCGGCAACATCCTCGCCGTCTCCTGGCACGAGGTCGGCACGACCGCGCTCCTCTACGGCGTCGTCGGCGCCTTTCACTACGTCTTCCGCAAGCAGTTCCTCACCATCTCGATGAACCACAGCGATGCCGAGAGCACCGGACTGAACGTGCGCTGGTGGGACTTCCTCTTCTACGCCTCCTTCGGCTTCGTCGTCACCTCGTCGGTGGCCATCGCCGGCGTCCTGCTGGTGTTCTGCTACCTGATCGTGCCGTCGGTGGCGGCGATGTTGTTCGCCGACAGCATCGGCAAGCGGCTGGCGATCGGCTGGACCATGGGCACGGTCGTGTCGGCGCTCGGCGTCTACCTGTCGCTGATCCTCGACCTGCCGACCGGCGCGACCATCGTCTGCACCTTCGGCTGCGTGCTGATCCTGATGGCCATCGTCCGGGCGATCATCCCCCGGCGGGCCGCCCCCCAGGTCGGGTTTCGGGCGGCCTGAACAAGGGTTCCGCGGTGTTCGGTTCTGCGGGGTGCCGCGAGTTCGGTTCTGCGGGGTGCGGGCGGACACGGTGTGAGGTTTCTGCGAGATAATCGGCGGGCATGGAATGCCGGCACTGCGGAACGGAGATCGCCGACAAGGCGATCGTGTGCTACCGGTGCGGGGCCGGGACCTCGGATCCGGTGCGCACGCCGGCGCCGATTGGGCGGCGACCGGGAGGTGGTCCGCCGCTCGTGGCCGGGATCGTGCCCCTGGTCGCGGCGCTGATTCTGCTGGTCATGGCGCGGACGTCGCCGTATGCCGAGGCGCTGACGGTGGCGGCCGCGGCGGCGGCGCTGGCCGGCGTGGTGCTGGTCGTCGTTCGCCTGTCGCGGCGCCGCTGAGGTACACTCATCCGATGCCTGAGGCCCGTCTCGAAGTGACCGATGCACTCGGTCGGCGTCTGGTGCCGATTGAGAAGGCCGCGTTCGAAATCGGCCGCCGCGAAACCAACGATCTCCGCCTCGCCGGCAGCGAGGTGTCGCGCGACCACGCCGAGATCATCGCCGCTGGCAGCGGCTTCCTGCTGCGCGACCGCGCCTCCCGCTACGGGACGTTCGTCAACGGCGAGCAGGTCACCGAGCGCGCCCTGGCCCACGGCGATCGCATCCGCCTCGGGCGCAGCGGCGGCGCCGAGATGGTCTTTCTCACCGGCGACACCGAGCCTCCCGCCGAACGTACCGCCGCCACCACCGCGGTCGGCGACCTGCGGCAGATCGCGACGCTGCTCGAAGGCCTGCGGGCCCTGGGCACCGGGCGGGTCCTGGACGATGTGCTGTCGATGGTGCTCGATTCCGCCATCGAGGTGAGCGGCGCCGAGCGCGGCTTCATCATGCTGGCGCCCGCCGGGGGTGAGCTCGAGTTCAAAATGGCCCGCGGGCGCGGCCACCTCACCCTTCCGGGCAGCAGCTTCGCCACCAGCCGCAAGATTCCCGAAGAAGTGTTCCGCACCGGCGAGCCGCGGCTGGTCGCCGACCTGCTCGACGGCGCGCTCGCCAGCGTCCACATGGGCACCGTGGCGCTCGGCATCCGCAACGTCCTGTGCGTGCCGTTGCGCCTGGTGCGCTACCTCGACAAGGCGGAGGCGCTCGGCGAGGAACGGCGGATCGGGGTGCTCTATCTCGACAGCCGCGAGAAGGGCATTCTGATGTCCGGATCGACCCTCGCGGCGCTGGAGACGCTGGCCACCGAGGCTGCCGTGGCCATCGAAAACGCCCGCCTCTACCGCGAGACGATGGAGAAGGCGCGGATGGAGCAGGAGATGCGGATCGCGGCGGAGATCCAGCAGGCGCTGCTGCCGCGGATGGTGCGGGCCGGGTCGTTCTTCGACGCCGCGGCCGCCTCGCTGCCCTGCCGGTCGATTGGCGGCGACTTCTACGACTACGTCGACCTGCCCGCCGGGGCGCTGGG
>JBDTOB010000131.1:0-6846 GCA_039933435.1 Acidobacteriota bacterium
CTCTCGGCCGACGCGCTGCGCATTCCCGCCCGGGTGCTCGAGCTGATCCCGCCGCCGGCGTTCGGCTACGGCGCCAGCACTGCCGAGCCGTTTCCGGCGCGCGCCGGCGAGGTCACCTTCGACCCGCTGGCGGCCGCCGGCATCGCCGCCGACCTCGCGGTCAGCGCGCTGCTCGATGCGACGCGCGCCCAGCGCCTCGTCGTCCAGGCGGCCCGCGATCCCCGCCTGCCGGGGCTGTCAGAGGTCGTCTCGACGCTGGTGGCGGCCACCTGGAAGCCGCGGCCGGCCGCGGATGCCTACGGCCGGGCGCTCCAGGACGAAGTCCAGAACCTGGTGGTCACCCGGCTCAAGGATCTGGCGGCCAACCCCGATGCCGCCACCGAAGTACGGGCCCAGGCCGCGGCCGGTCTTCGCGACATCCTGGCGGTCGCCAGAACCCGGACCTCGGCGCACGCCGCCGGCGCCCGCGACGAGATCGACCGCTTCTTCAAGCGGCCCGAGCCGACCGAGAAGCGCACCGCCCCTCTACCGGCGCCGGCTGGAGAACCCATCGGCGGAGCCGGCCGATGACCCCTCCCGCGACGACGACGCTCCTGGGGCTGGCTGAGTTCCGCGCCGCGGCCGAGCGCATCGCGGCCATGGTCCGGGTCACGCCGCTCATCGACGCGTCGGCCGACGCCGGGCGGCCGCTGTGGCTGAAGTGCGAGAACATGCAGCCCGGCGGCGCCTTCAAGATCCGCGGCGCCTACAACATGGTGGCGCAGCTGACCGAGGAGGAGCGGCGCCGCGGCGTGATTACCTACTCCTCCGGCAACCACGGACAGGCGATGGCGTTGGCGGCCCAGGCGCTCGGCGCTCCCGCGGTGGTGGTCATGCCGACGACCGCGCCGCAGATCAAAGTGGACGCCGTCCTGGCGTTAGGTGCCGAACTGATCTTCGCCGGCACGACCTCGACCGAGCGCCGGGCGCGGGCCGAGGTCGAGGCGGCGGCGCGCGGGCTGACGATCGTGCCTCCGTTCGATCACCCGTGGATCATCGCCGGGCAGGGTACCGCCGGCCTCGAGATCCTCGAACAGTGTCCGGACGTGTCCGCCGTCCTCGTCCCGGTCGGCGGTGGCGGTTTCGCCGCCGGCGTCTCGACCGCGATCCGGCGGTCGCGTCCGGAGGTGCGGGTCATCGGCGTCGAGCCCTCGGGCGCCGCGGCCATGAAGGCCTCACTCGACGCCGGCCACGCCGTCACGCTCGCCCGCTCGGTCAGCATCGCCGACGGGCTGATGACCGTCCGCCCCGGCGATCTCACCCTTGCCCACGTCCGCCAGTTCCTCGACGGCGTCGTCACGGTCGAAGACAACGAGATTGCCGACGCGGTGCTGTGGCTGACCGATCGGATGGGCATCCGCGCCGAGCCTTCGGGGGCCGCGACGGTGGCGGCGGCGCTGGCGGGCGCCGGCGGGCCCGGTCCCACGGTGGCGATCGTCAGCGGCGGCAACGTCAGTCTCGAGCGGATCGAGGAGCTGCGGCGCCGCGATTAGCTGTTAACCATCGCCCGGCTCCCGCGTAATAGCTATGTGAGGAGCCGTTCACGAATGACCCAGACAGCCGTCCGCCGCATGCTTGCCGCCATCCTGACGTCCACGGCGCTCGTCGCCCTGGCAGCCCCCGGCGCTGCCGCCCAGCGGGTGCCGACGGCGCCCGCCGCCCGGCAGCCGCAGGCCGCGCCGCCCGCCCCGCCGGCGACAGCGCCGGCGTTCCAGGAGGAACAGCGCGCCGAGCAGACGCGTGACCAGCTCAATCGGCTGTTCGAGATGTATCCCCCCCAGATCGGGCGGGTCCTCAAGCTCGATCCGACGCTCATCACCAGCGACTCGTACCTGGCGCCGTACCCGCAGCTGAGCGCCTTCGTCGCCGCGCATCCCGAGATCGCCCACAACTCTGCCTACTTCCTCGGGAACGTCGAGGGCTTCCCCAGCAACGACCCGCGGCGGCGCGATCGCGAGGACATGCTGGGCGTGCTCGCCGGCATCGGCGTCTTTCTCGCCTTCCTCGTCATCACCAGCGTTCTGGTGTGGCTGATCCGGATGGCGGTGCTGCACCGGCGCTGGAACCGGCTCTCCAGGGTCCAGTTCGAGACGCATACGAAGCTGCTCGACCGCTTCACCTCCAACGAGGAGCTGCTCGCCTATATCCAGACGCCGGCGGGCCGGCGCTTCCTCGAAGCCGCGCCGATCCCGATGCAGGATGAGGCCCCCTCGATCGCGGCGCCGCTGTCGCGGATTCTCTGGTCGGTCCAGGCCGGCATCATCCTGGCCGTGGTCGGCTTCGGGCTGACGCGGATCAGCCATCAGTTCAGCGACGAACCGGCGCATCTGTTCTCGGTCGCCGGCATGCTGCTGCTGGCGCTCGGCGGCGGCTTCATCCTCTCGGCGGTGGCCGCCTACATGCTGTCGCGCCGGCTCGGCCTGCTCGAACGTCCCGCCGAAGATCATGCGTGATGTGACGATCTCCGACATCGAACGGCTGCGGTCCGAGGCTGCCGGCACCGCGGCGGTGTTCGAGATGGACGAGGACACCTTCCGCGCCTTCTACGACCGCACCGCGCGCCCGCTGTGGGTCTACCTGGCGCGCCTGACCGGCAGCGGCGACCTCGCCGACGACCTGCTTCAGGAGTCGTACTATCGCTTCCTGCGCGCCGACGCCCGCCACGAAGGGGAGGTGCACCGCCGCCACTCGCTCTTCCGGATAGCCACCAACCTCGCGCGCGACGGCCGCCGCCGCGGCATCCGGGCGCCGTTGGTCCCGCTCCCCGGCACCGGGGATCAAGGGGAGCCGGCCGCGCCAGGGGACGCGGCCGCTGACGCCGATCGGAGGACGGATCTCGCACGAGCCATGGCGGGGCTGAAGCCGCGCGAACGGGAGATGCTGTGGCTCGCCTACGCCCAGGGCTTCACCCATGCCGACATCGCCGGCACGCTCGGCGTCAAGGCGGCCAGCGTCCGGCTGCTGCTCTTCCGCGCGCGGCGCAAGCTCGCAGGGCTGCTCAACCGCCGCGGCTCAGAAAAGGTGGCCCGATGAGGCTGACGCGCGGCGTCGCGGACGTTGACTGCGGACGCGAAGAAGAGATCCTCGACGTCGTCGCCACGGGCCGGTGGCCGGCCAGGTGCGATGCGGATCTGGCCGCGCATCTTGAGCACTGCCAGCCCTGCCAGGACCTGGTCGCCGTGGTGACCGCGCTTACGGGCGAGCACGAGTCGGCCTGGGCGGAGGCGCGCGTGCCTTCATCAACGATGGTGTGGTGGCGCGCGCAGGTGAAGGCCCGGGAAGAGGCGGCCCGATCCGCGGCCTTTCCGATTGCCTTCGCGCAGGGGGTGGCCGCTGCCTGCGGGGTCTGGATCGCGGTCTCGCTGCTGCGCATGGCGCCAGGACCAGTCAGCCTGGGATGGTCGTCGGCGATCGCCTACCTGAGCGCGGTCCTCCCCGACATCTCCGCGGCGCTGTCATCCATCCCCGGCGGGACGGCGTTCGCGGCGCTGCTCGCGGGATCCCTGGTGCTGGCGCCGATTGCGCTGCTGCTGGTGGTACGGGTGGTCTTGCGGGAGGAGTAGAGGGCGTACGGTTGCCGGGTCAGGCGATCGCCGAGCCCAGCCCGTCGTCCGCGCGCGGCGCGTGGTACCTGGGCCGGGAGATGCCAGCGGCGCCAAGCACGAAATCGGCGCCGGCATCGACGTCGCTGCGGTTGACGTCAATCACGCCGGGCCGCTTGACGACGGTTTCGCCGTCGCGGAGCCTCAGCTCGACTCGGTACTTGCCGGGTTTGACTTTGAAGGTGAATCCGCCGGTGTTGCTGGTGAGAGCGCGCTGACGCTCGCCGGTCTCGACGTTGACCACTTCCACGGTGCGGCCTTCCACGGCGCTCGTCCCCTGTGGTCCGCGAACCGTGCCGCTGATGGTGCCGTCCGCCTCCACAGGCTTGGGCCCCATGTCGATCAGCGGCCGTCCCCGCCGGCACGAGGCCGCGCCCAGCAGCAGCGCGACGGCAACCACCATCCATAATGCGAAAACGCCGTGCGTGCAGTGGCAACGTATTGCTCTCACTCCGTCCTCGAGACTGAAAGACAGCAAGCCGCAGGCCACCGCACCCGGCCGCTAGACGACCTCTTCCGAAAGCGCGGAAGCGGTCGGGGTATTGTCAAAGATCACCGTGCCTCTGTCGGGCGGGTTCGCGTCGGCGCTGACGGCCGACTGCTGCCGCGACCACCACCACGCGCCCATTGCCGATCCAATCACACCCGCAAGAATGCCGTAGGTTCGTTTGCTCAAGGGTTCCTCCTGCCACCTCCAAAAGCAACCGCGATGCCAGTGCCTAGCGAAGCTGGTAGACGACGGCCTGCCCCCGGTCGTCAGCGAAACTGCCGAGTTGTGTGTAGTTGTCGTCCGCCGCCAGTGCATAGAGCACCGCCGGGACCGCCTCCCCCTCGTACGAGGTCGTGTGCACGATCACGTAGCGGACACCGGCACGGTGCAGGGCCCTCGTGGCCGCTCCAGATGGAAAGGTGCTGAGCGGCTCGATGCGGTTGAGATAGGACGGGGGGTAGTAGCCGCTGTAGCCGTTGATCGACGGCATCCAGTGAAAGGTGGACAGATAAGCATACCTGGGATCCTCGCCGGGCAATGTCCTGGTCGAGCTCACGACCGGCAGGTCGGCAACGACCCCCGACGGTTGCTGTGCAAGCCAGGTGTAGAGCTGCGGCGCCTTGTTCGGATAGGGCACCAGCGGCAGCGGCGCCACCCAGTATTCCGCGACGAGGATGGCGCCCAGCACCCCAGCGAGGGCGGCCTGGCGGCCGCGGCGGCCGCGCCCCTCCGGTCCGGCGACAATCCGTTCGAGCGCGGCGTGTCCCCAGGCAGCCAGAAGGCCGAGGAAGAACAGCACGAAGACGCCCACCCGGGCAGGCGCGCGCAGCCCGCCGAACGCGGGGATGTGCTCGTAGAGGAAGGTGAAACTATAGCCATAGAGCCCGAGCGACATTTCGAAGGCGAGCGCCAAAGCGATCAGGTAGCTCACGGCTGCCCGCGACGGCCGCCGCAGCAGCAGTCCGACGACCGCCAGCAGCAGCGGCAGGATGCCGGGAAAGAGCCGCCGCTCCGGCCTCCCCTTCGATGGCCGCCAGGCCCCATAGAGAAAATTGGTGTCGGTCGCCACCGTGTAGCTGGACGGCTTGGCGCTGAACATCAGCACCTGCTCTTCCGGCCGGAATCCCGTCGCCTTCGCGGTGCGCGCGTACTCGAGCGCATAGGGCGCGACCAGGACACCCGCCAGCAACGCGCCGCCGGCCAGCGCGATGACGCTCTTCCTCAGCCGCTCGCCCCGCAGCCCGGACAGCAACAGCGCCGCCACCACCGGCAGCAGCACGGCGAGAAACACGCCGTAGTAGATGCTGGAGAGAAACTGCAGCGCGATGAACAGGCCGGTGAGCGCACCGTCGCGCCGCCTGCCGGTTTCGATGGTCCGGTGCAGCGCCCAGAACGCCCACGGAATCCACACCGTCCACTGCAGCTCCATGTGCATGTAGTGCTCGAAGCGGTAGGGCGCGAACGCGAAGATCACGCCCGCGGTGATGCCGGCCGCGGCACTGAGGGTGAGCCGTCGCGCGAGCACATAGATGCCCAGCGCCGAAAAGACAATGGCGCCGAGGAGCATGAGGTTGTGGACCAGCACCGGCGGCACGCCGGCCCAGAGCATCGGCACCGCGAACACCGCCTCGACCGGCATCGCGTCCGAGAACGTCAGGGTGCGCTTTTCGGGGTAGAAAATGTTGGCGTCGAGCACGCGCGGCGGGTTGGTGGCGACCGCATGCGCGATCCAGCCGAACCGCCACATGTTGAAGTAGACGTCCGGATGGTCGGTGGCCTCGGTACCCAGGCGCGCCACCTGCGGCCAGGTCATCGCCGCGGTGAGGACGACGAACAGCAGCAGCGGCCCCAGGGCCCGGCGGAGCACGGCCACCGTCAGGGCCCTTCCAGCGAGATGCCGATCATCTTCATCAGGCGCAGCGCATTGCGCGAGGTCGCGAGCCCCTCGCGCAATCGATAGTCGAAGCGCATGGTGCCGTCCGGATCGACCAGCTCGGTGAAATGCACCAGCCGGGCCGACGACAGCAGCGGCTCCTCATGCGCCAGATTCAAATCGTGCGTCGTCATCACTCCAATCGCGTGGGCGGCGAGCAGGTGTCTGGCGACCCCCTGCACGGCAATACCGCGCTCGACGCTGTTGGTGCCCTGCAGGATCTCGTCGAGGAGGTAGCAGAGGACCCTCCCCTCGCTGGGGCGCTCGGCGGCGTCGACGACCCCCTTGAGGCGGGCGAGCGCGGCCATGAAATACGACAGCCCGAGCTCGAGCGAGTCCTGGATGCGGATGCTCGACTGCAGATCGGTGGGAGGCATCCGCAGCGAGGCTGCACAGACCGGGCCGCCGGCCTGGCCGAGCACCAGGTTGAGGCCGATCGAGCGCAGCAGCGTGCTCTTGCCCGACATGTTCGATCCGGTCACGAGCAGCAGCGTGCCCGGCGGGCCGACCTCGACGTCGTTGACGACGCGGCGGGCCTCCGGCAGGAGGGGGTGCCCGAGCCCGCGCGCGACCATCGCCGGGGAGGGGTCGATGTGTGCCTGCGCCCATCCGGGATTGTCGTGCCGCGAGGCGGCGAGCGAAGCGAGGGCGTCCAGGTCCGCCGTGGCGGCGAGCCAGTCGCGCACGTGACCGCCGGCCATGCGGCGCCAGCGATCGAGCGCGAAATAGACATGGAAGTCCCACAACGTCAGCGCCTGGATCGGGAAATGGAGGAGCGCGGC
>JBDTOB010000132.1:0-6825 GCA_039933435.1 Acidobacteriota bacterium
CGGGTGGCGCGCGAGGTCGGCACCGAGGGCAAGCTCGGCGGCCAGGCGCAGGTCCAGGGGGTCGCCGGCACCTGGAAGGACCTCACCGACAACGTCAATTTCATGGCCGACAACCTCACCAATCAGGTCCGCGGCATTGCCCGGGTCGTCACCGACGTCGCCAACGGCAACCTCAAGCGCAAGCTGGTGCTCGAGGCCAAGGGGGAGATCGAGCAGCTCGCCGAGACGATCAACGGCATGATCGACACCCTCGCGACCTTCGCCGACCAGGTGACGGGCGTGGCCCGCGAGGTCGGCATCGAAGGCCAGCTGGGCGGGCAGGCCAGCGTCCCCGGGGCCGCGGGCACCTGGCGCGACCTGACCGACAACGTCAACCGCCTCGCCGCCAACCTCACCACCCAGGTCCGGGCCATCGCCGAGGTCGCCACCGCCGTCACGAAGGGGGACTTGTCGCGCGCCATCGACGTCGAGGCCGCCGGCGAAGTGGCCTCGCTCAAAGACAACATCAACGAGATGATCGTCAACCTGCGCGACACCACCGAGAAGAACACCGCGCAGGACTGGCTCAAGACCAACCTCGCCCGGTTCACGCGGCTGCTCCAGGGGCAGCGGGATCTGATTACCGTGTCCCGCACCATCCTCTCCGAGCTGGCGCCGCTGGTCTCGGTCCAGCACGGCGTCTTCTATCTCAACGACGCGGCCGGGGGGGAGCCGGACCTGCGGCTGCTGGCCAGCTACGCCTACACCGAGCGCAAGCACCTCGCCAGCCGCTTCCGCGCCGGCGAAGGGCTGGTCGGGCAGGCGGCACTCGAGCGCCAGAGCATCGTCCTGACCGAGGTGCCCGCCGACTACGTCCACGTCAGCTCCGGTCTCGGCGAGGCCCGGCCCCTGAACATCGTCGTCCTGCCGGTGCTCTTCGAAGGGGACGTGAAGGCGGTGATCGAGCTGGCCTCCTTCTACCGCTTCAGCGAGATCCACCTGACCTTCCTCGACCAGCTCACCGAGAGCATCGGCATCGTCCTCAACACCATCGCCGCGACGATGCGGACCGAGGATCTGCTCAAGCAGTCGCAGACGCTGGCGGTCGAGCTGCAGACGCGGCAGCAGGAGCTGACCGAGACCAACGCCCAGCTGGAGCAGCAGGCGCGGACCCTTCAGGCCTCGGAGGAGCGGCTCAAGCTGCAGCAGGAGGAGCTGCAGCAGACCAACGAGGAGCTCGAGGAGAAGGCGGAGCTGCTGGCGCGCCAGAACATGGAGGTCGAGACCAAGAATCGCGAGATCGAGCAGGCGCGGATGTCGCTGGAGGACAAGGCGGGACAGCTGGCGCTGACCTCGAAGTACAAGTCGGAGTTCCTGGCGAACATGTCGCACGAGCTGCGGACGCCGCTCAACAGCCTGCTGATCCTGTCGAAGCTGCTGTCCCAGAACCCCGACGGCAACCTCAGCGCCAAGCAGGTGGAGTTCGCGCGCACCATCCATTCGTCGGGCTCCGACCTGCTCGAGCTGATCAACGAGATCCTCGATCTCTCCAAGATCGAGTCCGGGACCATGGACGTCGACGTCCGGCCGGTGTTGTTCGGCGATCTGCCGTCCTACGTGGACCGGTCGTTCCGTGAAATGGCGGCCGGCAAGGGACTGGAGCTGTCGGTGTCGCTGTCGCCGCGCCTGCCGGCGACGATTGAGACCGATCTTAAGCGGCTGCAGCAGGTGCTCAAGAACCTGCTCTCGAACGCGCTCAAGTTCACCGATCGCGGGTCGGTCTCGCTGTCCGTCGAGCCGGCGGAGGGCGGGTGGAGCAGCGGCCACCCGGTGCTCGGCCGCGCCCCCGGCGGCGCCGTCGCTTTCCGCGTCTCCGACACCGGCATCGGCATCCCCGCCGACAAGCACCAGATCATCTTCGAGGCGTTCCAGCAGGCGGACGGCACCACCAGCCGCAAGTACGGCGGCACCGGCCTCGGGCTCTCGATCAGCCGCGAGATCGCGCGGCTGCTCGGCGGCGAGATCCGCCTGACCAGCGAACCGGGCGTCGGCAGCACGTTTGTCCTCTACCTGCCCCAGTCGTACGAGGCGGCCCGCGTCGAGCCCGGCCTGCCCGCCGCCGGCCGGGCGATGGCGGCGCGCGCCACGGCGGCGATCGAGCGCGCCATGGCCGTCGACGCGACCCTGCTCGGCGAGGGCGACGTGCGCGACGATCGCGACAGCGTCGAGCCGGGCGATCGCGTCGTCCTGATCATCGAGAACGATCTCGCCTTCTCGGGCATCCTCGCCGGCCTCGCCCGGGAGAAGGGCTTCAAGGTCCTCGCCGCGGTGCGCGGCGACGTCGGCCTGGCGATGGCCCGGCGCTATCACCCCGATGCGGTCACGCTCGACATCGACCTGCCGGTGCTCGACGGCTGGACCGTCCTCGACCGGCTCAAGCACGACCCCTCGACGCGCCACATCCCGGTCCACATCATCTCGATGCTGGACGAGGCGCAGCGCGGCATGCGCCTCGGGGCGATGGCGTATCTCTCGAAGCCGGTGGATCGCGAGGCGCTCGAGGCCGCCTTCGGCGCCATTCACGGCTTCATCGAGCGCACCGTCAGGACCCTGCTCGTGGTCGAGGACGACGACGTCGAGCGCCAGAGCATCGTCGAGCTGATCGGCAACGGCGACGTCAGGACCACGGCGGTGGCGACCGGCGCCGAGGCGCTCGCCGCGCTCGGGTCGCAGCCCTTCGACTGCCTCGTCCTCGACCTCGGGCTGCGCGACATGAGCGGCTTCGATCTGCTCGAGCGGATGAAGGCCGACCCGCGGCTGGCGCAGGTGCCGGTCATCGTCTACACCGGCAAGGAGCTGACCAAGCCGCAGGAGACCGAGCTGCGGCGGCTGGCCGAGACCATCATCATCAAGGACGTCAAGTCGCCCGACCGCCTGCTCGACGAGACCGCGCTCTTCCTCCACCGCGTCGAGAGCAAGCTGCCACCCGAGAAGCGCAAGCTCCTCGAGCAGCTGCACCAGCACGACCCGTCGCTGGCCGGCCGGCGGGCGCTCATCGTCGACGACGACATCCGCAACATCTTCGCGCTCACCAGCGTGCTCGAACAGCACCACATGGAGGTCCACTACGCCGAGAACGGCAAGGATGGGCTGGCCAGGCTGGAGGAGGTCGACGGCATTGACGTGGTGCTGATGGATGTCATGATGCCGGAGATGGACGGCTACGAAGCGATGCGGCGTATCCGCGAGCAGCCGCGGTTCCGCGGGCTGCCGGTGATCGCGCTGACCGCCAAGGCGATGAAGGGGGATCGCGAGAAGTGCATCGAGGCCGGGGCCTCGGATTACGTGACCAAGCCGGTCGACACCGATCAGCTGGTATCGCTGCTGCGGGTATGGCTGTCCCGCTGACGCCCCGCGGCGGCGCGCCGCACGACCAGCCGGTGGAGGAGATCGAGATCGATCTGCTGCTCGAGGCGGTGCACCGGCAGTTCGGCTACGACTTCCGCGACTACGCGCGGACGTCGATCCGCAGGCGGGTGTGGAAGATGGTGCGGGCCGAGGGGCTCGACTCGATCAGCGCCCTGCAGGGACGGGTGCTGCACGAGCCGGCCGCGTGGGAGCGCTTCGTCCAGGGCATCTCGGTGAACGTCAGCGCCATGTTCCGCGATCCGCACTTCTTCCGGGCGTTCCGGCGGCACGCCGTGCCGGTGCTGCGGACCTATCCGTTCATCCGGATCTGGCAGGCCGGCTGCTCGCTCGGGGAGGAAGCCTATTCGCTGGCGATTCTGCTGGCCGAGGAAGGGCTCTACGACCGCAGCCTCATCTATGCCACCGACATCAACGACGCCACCCTGCGCCGCGCCCGGGAAGGCATTTACCCGGCGGAGCTGATGCAGAAGTACACTCAGAACTACCTGCAGGCTGGCGGAACGCGCTCGTTCTCGGAGTACTACACGGCGAGGTACGAATTTGCCTTGATGCGGCCGTCGCTGCACCGGAACATCGTGTTCTCGCAGCACAACCTGGTCAGCGATGGTCCGTTCAACGAGTTCAACGTCGTGCTCTGCCGGAACGTGATGATCTATTTCAACCGCGATCTGCAGGAACGTACCCACCGGCTGCTGCACGACAGCCTGACGAAGTTCGGGGTGCTGGGTCTGGGGGCGAAGGAGTCGCTGCAGTTCATGGCTCTGCAGCACGCCTACGCGCAGTTCGAGCCGGGCGAGAAGCTCTACCGGCGGATCGCCTAGGGCATGATGCGCCCGGAAATCGTCGCCATCGGCGCCTCGCTCGGCGGTCTGCAGGCCGTCGCGCGCATTCTCGGCGGGCTGCCTCCCGGGCTGCCGGTGCCGATCGTGGTGGTGCAGCACCGCGGCACCGGGCCCGATCAGGGTCTGGTCGAGCTGCTGCAGGGGCACACCGGACTGGCGGTTGTGGAAGGAGAGGACAAGGCGTTGCTGGCACCGGGAACCGTCTACGTCGCGGCCTCCGACTACCATCTCCTGGTCGAGGCACCGGGCGCGATCGCGCTGTCCACGGATGCCCCGGTGCGCTACGCGCGGCCGTCGATCGACGTACTGTTCGAGACCGTGGCCGACGCCTACGGTCCCGCGGCGCTGGCGGTCCTGCTGACCGGCGCCAGCGCCGACGGCGCCGCCGGCCTGGCCCGGATCAAGGCGCGCGGCGGCCGCGCCGTCGTCCAGGATCCGGCCACCGCGGCGTGCGCCACGATGCCCGCCGCCGGCATTGCCGCGGCCGAGGTCGACGACATTCTTCCGCTCGACCGCATTGGCGCGCACATCGTCGCGCTGGTCGAAGGCCGGCGGACATGAGCGGCCGGGTCGACATTCTGCTGGTTGACGACCACAGCGAGAACCTGCTCGCGCTCGAGGCCATTCTCACCGATCCGTCCTACCGGCTGGTGAAGGCGCGCTCGGGCCGCGACGCGCTCCGCGAGGTGCTGGCGCGGGACTTCGCGCTCATCCTCCTCGACGTCGCCATGCCGGATCTCGACGGCTACGAGACCGCCGCCCTGATCCGCCAGCGCGAGCGCTCCCGCGATACGCCGCTCATCTTCCTCACCGCCAACCACCGCAGCGACCTTCACGTCTTCCGCGGCTACTCGGTGGGTGCGGTCGACTACATCTTCAAGCCCTTCAGCCCGGAGATCCTGCAGTCCAAGGTCGCGGTCTTCGTCGAGCTGTTCGCCAAGCGCGAGGCGCTCAAGCGCCATGGCGAAGCGCTCCAGCACGCCCACGACGCGCTCGAGGAGCGGGTCGACGCGCGCACCCTCGAGCTCAAGAGCGCCAACGACTCGCTCCGCCGCGAGATCGCCGAGCGCGTCCGCATCGAGCGCGAGCGCCTGGTCCTGCTCGAGCGCGAGCGCGCGGCGCGGGCGCATGCCGAGTCGGTCAACCGCATGAAGGACGAGTTCCTGGCGACGCTCTCGCACGAGCTGCGGACACCGCTCAACGCCATCCTGGGATGGGCGCACCTGCTCGCCACCGGCAAGACCGATCCCTCGACCAGCGGTCGCGCCGTCACCGTCATCCGCAACAACGCCCTGGCACAGTCGCAGCTCATCGAGGACATCCTCGACGTCTCGCGCATCATCAGCGGCAAGCTGCGGCTGACGATGGCGAGGGTGCAGCTGCGCGAGGTAATCGAGGCGGCGCTTGATTCGGTCGGCCCGGCCGTCGACGCCAAGCAGATCACCGTCGATCGCCAGCTCGCCGACATCGATCCCATCGCCGGAGACCGCGACCGGCTGCAGCAGGTGTTCTGGAACCTGCTCTCGAACGCCGTCAAGTTCACTCCTCGCGACGGCCACGTCGTCGTCCGGCTCGAGCGCCGCGGTGACGACGCGATGGTGTCGGTGATCGACAGCGGCATCGGCATCGCCGGGGAGTTTCTGCCCTACGTGTTCGACCGCTTCACCCAGGCCGACGCCTCCGCCACCCGGCGCCACGGCGGCATCGGCCTCGGCATGGCCATCGTCCGGCACCTCGTGGAGCTGCATGGGGGCACGGTGGCGGCCGAGAGCCAGGGAGAAAACCTCGGGTCGACCTTCACCGCCTTCCTGCCGATCACCGCGCCGTCGGCTGCGGAGCGCGCCGGCGCCGAGGCGGTCGACCGGGAGAAAGACGAAGGGGAGGCAGAGGTGCTTCAGGGCATCGCGGTGCTGGTGGTTGACGACGATGCCGACTCGCGATCCTTGTTGAGCGCGCTGCTGCAGGAGCGGGGGGCGACGGTCGAGGCCGCCGCGAGCGCGGCCGAGGCGCTCGAGATCTTCCACGCCCGTCGTCCCGACGTCCTGATCAGCGACATCGCCATGCCCGGACGGGACGGCTACGACCTGATCCGCGCGGTTCGCGACCTGCCGGCGGCCGAGGGCGGAGAGACGCCGGCGATGGCGCTGACCGCGTACGTGCGCGATGAGGATGTCAGCCGGGCGCTCGCCGCCGGCTTCCATCTCCACATCCGCAAGCCGGTGGCGGTCGCGGACCTGATTCGCGGCGTCGCGGAGCTGGCAACCGCCGCCGCCCGCGGGTAGGGCCCGCGATCACGCCGGCAATCAGCACCCGCGATGGACGTCCTGCCGTTACCTCAACCGTTCCGCGGTCGTGAACTTCGGCTCGATGTCGACCGGCACGGCCGCCAGCCGGTCGAGAATCCTCTGGACCGGCGGCCGGACCACGCCCAGCCGCTCGATGAGCGCCTTGGCGCTGGTGTAATCCCCTTCCGCCTCGATGGTCATGATGTCGCGCGTCAGTGCCGTGACCGCGCCGGCAATCTTGGCCGCATCGACGCTGAAGGTGCCGCCGGGCATGACCTTGAAGGCGCCGG
>JBDTOB010000133.1:0-6784 GCA_039933435.1 Acidobacteriota bacterium
TCAACGGGGCGATGACCAGCATCGACCGGGGCATGCTCAACGACCGCCTCGACGCCATCGGCCGGGGTGAGTTCGATCCCGCCACCGGCGAGTTCGGCCAGGGCTTCGGTCCCGGTGCGGGCCGCGGCGGCTTCGGCGGGCCTGGCGGCGCCGGCGGCCGCGGCGGCGGTGGCGGCCGCGGCGACGGCGGCGGCCCCGGCGGCTTCGCGCTCGGGGGACGCGGGCGCTCGCAGAACGCCTACAACTTCCAGTCGACGTATTCGTTCGGCGGCTCCGCGCTGGCGAGCGACCCGTACGAGCTGCGGCCGGGCTCGAATGCGCAGCAGCAGTCCTACTCGCGCCAGACCTTCGGCCTGACCTTCGGAGGGCCGGTGCGCCTTAAGGGGCTCTACAAGGGGGACCGGCGCACCAACTTCACGGCCACCTACAGCGGCACCCGGGGCGGCGACCTGTTCGACCAGTACGCCACGGTGCCGAGCCAGGCGATGCGGCTCGGCGACTTCAGCGGCACGGCGGCACAGATCATCGATCCGCTGACCGGCCGCCCCTTCGCCGCCAATCACATCCCGGGGGCCAGCCTCAGCCCGGCGGCCATCGCCCTGCTCCGGTTCGTGCCGCTGCCGAACCTGGACGGCACCAGCCGCAACTTCCATCACCTCGCCACCAACAGCTCCACCGCCGACGGCATGAACCTGCGGGTCACCCACAACTTCACCCCCAATGCCGGCGGCCGCGGCGGCATGGGCCGGGGTGGTTTCGGCGGACCGGGAGGGGCGCGCGGCGCCGGCGGCCCGGGGCGCGGCACTCAACAAGGGACCAGCGTCCTGCTCAACACCCAGCTGCAGTACCGGCGCACCTCGGGCACGCAGAACAACGTCTTCCCGCTGCTCGGCGGCCTCGCCAGCGGGACGAGTCTCGCGCTGCCGTCAACGCTGAACATCCAGCACAAGCGCACCGGCCATTCGCTGTCGTTCAACTACTCGCGGACGACGGCGCGGGGCGCCAATCAGTTCGCGTTCAGCGACAACGTCGCCGGCGCGGCCGGGATCAGCGGCATCTCGACCGATCCGTTCGACTGGGGCGTGCCGCAGCTGTCGTTCTCCAGCTTCTCCAGCGTCCGCGACGTGACCCCGTCGCGCCGCACCGATCAACGGCTCTCGCTCGGGTACGGCTGGACCCGTCCGCTCTCGACGAAACACACGATGCGGGCGGGCGGCGACGTCCGGGTCGACTACTCCGACAACCGCACCGACGCGGTGGCGCAGGGGGCCTTCGTCTTCACCGGGCTCTACTCGTCCGGGGGATCCGCCGCGGTGCGGACCGGCGCCAACGACTTCGCCGACTTCCTGCTCGGCCTGCCGCAGCAGGCGACGCTGCAGTACGGGCCGGGCAACGTCCGGATGTCGGGGCGCTCGCTGAGCGCCTACGTCCAGGACGACTGGCGCCGCAGCGGCACGCTGACCTTCAACCTCGGGCTCCGCTACGAGCTGATCTCGCCGTTCTACGAGCGCGGCGGACACATGGTGAACCTCGACGTCGCGCCGGGCTTCACCGCCGCGGTGCCGGTGCTCTCGGGCGCCACCGGCCCCTACACGGGGGCGTTTCCCCACGCGCTCCTCGACACCGACCGCAACAACCTGGCGCCCCGCGTCGGCATGGCGTGGCGGGTGCGTCCCGGGACCATCGTCCGCGCCGGCTACGGCATCAGCTACAACGCCGGGTCGTACGCCTCGATCGCGCGCCAGCTCGCCAGCCAGCCTCCCTTCGCCACCGCGACCACGGTGATCGGCACGGCGCTGCGGCCGCTGACGCTGGCGGATCCCTTTGCCGACGCGCCTGCCGGGGACGTGACCAACACCTACGGCATCGATCCGGCCTATGCCCTCGGGCTGGTCCAGACCTGGAACGCCGATCTCTCGCGCGACATCCGCCAGGTCTGGAACCTCGCCGCCGGCTACACCGAGACCCGCGGCTCGAGCCTCGACATCGTCCGGGCGCCCAATCGCGGGCCGCTCGGCCTGCGGATTGCCGGGGTGCAGCCGTTTCTCTGGCAGTCGTCGAACGGATCCTCGGTGCTGCACGCCGCCACCTTCCGGGCGTCGCGCCGCCCGGTCAAGGGGCTGGGCGCGGGGCTGACCTACACGCTGGCCCGATCCCGCGACAACGCCTCGACCACCGGCGGCGGCGGCACGACGGTCGCGCAGGACGACCAGAACCTCGCGGCCGAGTGGGGCTTGTCGTCGTTCGACCGCCGCCACCAGCTCACCACCACCGCCAACGTCGAGCTGCCCTTCGGCGCCAACCGCCGCTGGCTGGCGCAGCCGGGGCTGGCGCAGTCGCTGTTCGGCGACTGGCGCTTCACGACCAGCTACACCTGGCAGTCGGGCACGCCGTTGACGCCGCGCGTCACCGGCGCCGCGGCCGACGTCGCCCGCGGCACCAACGGGACGCTGCGCGCCAACTACGACGGCCAGGCGGTGGCGCTCGCCAGCCCCACCATCGACCGCTTTTTCAACACCAGCGCCTTCTCGGTGCCGCCCGCCGGCACCTTCGGCACCGCCTCGCGCAACCTGATCATCGGTCCGGGCAGCCGGCAGCTGAACGCCCAGTTCTCCCGCGACCTGCGGCTGCACGCCACCCGCGCCCTGACCCTGCAGCTGAACGCCACCAACCTGCTGAACGACGTCAACTACGGTCTGGTCGACACGACCGTCAACTCGCCCACGTTCGGCCAGGTCCTGTCGGTGCGGGGCATGCGCGCGATGCAGGTCCACCTGCGGTTCAGATTCTGAAGGCCCGAACTCCGATGTCCACCCTGCGGCTGCTCCCCTCCGTCACCGCGACGGCCGTGCTCTGCGCCATCACCGCCCTGCCGGCGCAGCAGCGCCCCGTCTTCCGTTCCGGACAGGACACCATCTCGGTGGACGTCGTCGTCCGCGACACGTCAGGGAACGTCGTCCGCGGGCTCACCGCCGCCGACTTCGAGATTCGGGAGGACGGCGGCACGCAGGCGATCACCAGCTTCAGCCTCGAGGAGGTCAGCGCCCAGCCGCAGGGAGCGCTGCAGACGGCGGCGCTGCTCGCCGGCGTCGAAGCGAAGATGGCGCAGACCGTCGGCGCGACGCCGCGCGCCCCCTCCGCCCCGGCCGCCGGTCCGATGACCTCCGACCTGTTCGCGGGGCGCCGGCTGATCACGCTGCTCTTCGACGTCAGCTCGATGCAGCCCGAGGACGTGCAGCGCGCCGTGGACGCGGCGAAGAAATACGTTTACGGCCAGATGACCGCCGCGGACCTGGTGGCGGTCGCCACCATCGGCTCCACCCTCAATGTGCTCACCGACTTCACCGCCGACCGCGCCGCGGTGTCGGCCGCGCTCGGCAGGCTCGCGGTCACCGAAGGCACCGCCACCGACACCGCCGTGGCGTCCACGGTCGCGACCGACGAGGCGGCCGCCGCCGACGACCAGACCGCCAGCACCGAGGCGGCCGAGCTCGACATGTTCAACAACGACGTGCGGCTGCGGGCGCTGCGGACGCTCGCGGAAGCGCTGCAGCCGATCGAGCAGAAGAAGGCGATCCTCTACTTCAGCGCCGGGATGCAGCGCAGCGGCCAGGACAACCAGGTCGAGCTGCGGTCGGCGATCAACGCCGCGGTGCGGGCCAACGTCGCCATCTATGCCGTCGACAGCCGCGGCCTGCAGGCGGTGGTGCCCGGAGGAGATGCGCGCCAGGCGAGCGGGCGCGGCTCGGCGCTCTTCTCCGGCCGCGGGATGGCGCAGCAGTACCAGCAGCTCGCCTCCTCGCAGGACACCCTGACCTCGCTCGCCGCCGACACCGGCGGCCGCGCCTTCACCGATTCGAACGACCTCGGCGAAGCGTTCGATCGCGTCCAGCGCGACATGTCGGCGTACTACCTCCTCGGCTACAACAGCACCAACCCCACCAGGGACGGGCGCTTCCGGCGCATCCAGGTCCGCCTGCGGAAGGGGCTCGCCTACAAGGTCGAGGCGCGGGCCGGGTATTACGCCGACCGCGATTTCACCCACACCTCGAAGACCGACCGCGAGGCACAGCTCGACGAGCAGATGTTCGCCGCGGTGTCGGCCACCGATCTGCCGGTGCTGGTCTCGGGCGGCTGGTTCCGCCTGGCGGCGGACCGCTACTACGTCCCGGTGGCGCTGACCGTGCCGGGCTCCGCGGTCCCGGTCGCCAGCGACACCGTGCCGGTGTCGCTCGACGTCCTCGGCCTGGTCCGTGACGAACGCAACTTTCCGGTCGGCCGCTTCCGCGAGACGCTCAAGTTTCCGCCGGGCACCGGCAAGACCCTCGCCGGCAAGCAGGTTCTCTACCAGTCGGGCGTGGTGCTGCCGCCCGGGCGCTTCTCGGTCAAGGTCGTCGTCCGCGAGAACGCCACCGGGCAGATGGGCTCGTTCGAGTCCGCCATCGTCGTCCCGGAGCTCAAGCAGGCGGCGATGAAGGTCAGCTCGGTCATCCTCAGCACCCAGCTCGAGCCCGCGGCCAGAGGCCGGACCGACAATCCGCTCGTGCGCGACGGCCTCCAGCTCCTGCCCAACCTCACCCGCGTCGTCGGCCGCGACCAGAAGCTGTTCTTCTACTACGAGGTCTACGATGCGGCGCAGACCGGTGCGGCGCCGCCGGAGATTCGCACCAGTCTCGCCTTCTACCGCGGCAAGGTGAAGGTGTTCGAGACTCCGGTGGTCGAGCGCACCACCGTTGACGTGCCGGCGCGACATGCGGCGCTGTTCCAGTTCGAAGTGCCGGCCGACGCCTTCACGCCCGGCATCTACACCTGCCAGATCAACATCATCGACGCGGTCTCGGGCAAGTTCGCGTTTCCGCGGCTGCTGTTCGCGGTGCGATGACGCGGCTACCGGATCCGGATGTCGGTCTCGAAGCGGCGAAACCGTCCGTAGGTGGCGTGGGCTTCGATCCGGGTTCCCCGAGCGACGTAGAGCTCGTGCATGTCGTCGGGGAGCAGCATGTCGAACCGCTCGTGCCTGGTGTAGCTGACCAGAATCAGCGATCGCAGCCCGCGAGCCTGACCCCCGCCGGCGCGAAGCTCGGTCCGCAGGACGGCGCCCGATTCGGGGTCGATCCAGAAGACGCCTTCCGACGCGACGTCGCGCCCTTCCGGCGTGCGGATGAGCGTCGGGCGGGCGCGCTCGCTGAAGGTGATGGTCCAGGCACGGGTGCCATGCCAGTCGGCATCTCCCGATCGCTTGAAGCGGAACCGCCCCTGACGCTCGCGCAGCAGGAACTCCAGGGCCAGCGTCGGCACGTTAATCGTCCGGTAGAGATCGCCGAGGTTGAAGCGGGCCTGGGCGTCGGCCAGCGCCCGCAGCCGCGCCGCCGTCCCCTCTCCACCCTCCCGCATCAAGGCCTCGAGCCGGCCATGTTCCCCTTCGACCGGGCGGCCGTCGATCTCGAGCACTTCCCGCACCCCCAGCCAGGGGTTGCCGGCGCCGAGCCCCGGGACGACGATGAAGTCCGAACGCAGCACCCGTTCGGCGGCGCCGGGATGCGGGCCGGGCAGGGGCGGACGGTCGCCGCCGTCCGGCCTGGTGCGCTGTACGTAGTGCTCCTCCGCGACGATGGTGGTGAGCGCCTCGAGGTAGCGCGCCGTGTAGTCGGCGGCCCTGGCGAGGACGGTTTTGAGCGAGGGGTCGCGGCCCGCGGCGGAGGCCGCAGCCGTGGCCGGCGCCTGGACGGCCAGAGCGAGGACGACAGCGAGGGCGGTCGGACGCATCAATCCGTGACGAGCAACTCCCGGGCCACGCTTGACCCGCGCGGGCCGGACGTGCGAATGTCCCTTTGGTACAACACGCTCCGAGGGGGGAGATCATGAGCGATCAGAAAGACGACCGGACGACCGGCATCAGCAGGCGCAAATTCGTGACCACGGTGGCGGCGACCGGCGCTGCCTTCACGATCGTGCCGCGCCACGTGCTCGGACGCGGTCTCCAGGCGCCCAGCGACACCCTGAACATCGCCACCGTCGGCATCAACGGACAGGGATTCGTCAATACCCGCAATCTGATGAGCGAGAACATCGTCGCCATCTGCGACGTGGATTACGGCCTGCTCGACAGTGCCCTGGCGCGCGCCAAGGCGGCCGCGAGCGCGGCGGGCGGCGCCGGCGCCGGCCAGCAGCGCCGCCGCAATCCGTCGAAGGCGCAGCTCGAGGCCAACGCCAAGCGGCCGGCCACCGACGTCACCGCCAACACGAAGAAGTTCGTCGATCAGCAGATGTCGAAGCTGACGCGGTACAAGGATTACCGCGAGATGCTCGACAAGCAGAAGGACATCGACGGCGTCATTGTCGCGACCCCCGACCACATGCACGCGCCGATTGCGCTGGCGGCGATGGATCTCGGCAAACATGTCTACTGCCAGAAGCCGCTGTGCTGGTCGGTCCACGAGGCGCGCCAGCTCGCGCAGAAGGCCAAGGCCAACGCCAAGATCGTCACCCAGATGGGCAACCAGGGCCACTCGACCGACGGCGCGCGGACCGGTCAGGAGTACCTGGCGGCGGGCGCCATCGGCGATATCCGCGAGATCCATGTCTGGACCAACCGCCCGCTTGGCTACTGGCCGCAGGGCATTCCCCGCCCTGCGCCGCTGCCGCCCGAGAATCCGCAGCGTCCGCTGCGCTGGAACGGCGCCGGCGTCGAAGCGCGGCTCGCGGCCGCGCTGGCGGGCAACTTCCCGGTGCCGGACGGCCTGGCCTGGGACCTGTTCCTCGGCGTCGCCCCGGAAGTCGAGTA
>JBDTOB010000134.1:0-6734 GCA_039933435.1 Acidobacteriota bacterium
CGGTCCCGAAGTCTCCGCACGGCATCGACACCGATCCGTCGGGCCGCTGGATTGCCGCATCCGGCAAGCTCCAGCCGAGCGTGAGCGTCTTCGACTTCGAGAAAATCAAGGCCGCGATCGCCAGCAAGCAGTTCAACGGCGAGGTGCGCGGGGTGCCGGTGCTGCGCTACGAGTCGGTCCTCGAAGGTGAAGTCCCGGTCGGGCTCGGGCCGTTGCACACGCAGTACGACGGCAAGGGGAACGCCTACACGTCGCTGTTCATCGAGTCGGTGGTGGCGAAGTGGCGCCTCCCGCCGTGGTCCACCGAGGACCGCGCGGACTTCAACCGCGTCGTCGTGGATAAAATCCCCGTGCACCACAACATCGGACACCTCGTGGTCGCCGGCAGCGACACGCGTGAGCCGTACGGCCGATACCTCGTGGCGATGAACAAGCTGTCCAAGGGACGCCACCTCTCTGTCGGTCCGTCACAGCCGGAAACGAGCCAGCTCATCGACATCACAGGTGAGAAAATGACGATGCTGTACGAGGCGTTCACGGAGCCGGAACCACATTTCGCCCAGATTCTCAAGGCCGATACGATCAAGCCAATCGAGGTGTACCCGCGGGCCGAGAACACGGACCCGCAGGCGGTGTGGACCGCCGCCGAGGCCGGTATCACCCGCAGCGGCAACAAGGTGGCCGTGAAGATGATGGCGGTTCGCAGCCGGCTGGTGCCCGATCAGATCGAGGTGTCGCTGGGCGATGAGGTCACTATCCATCTCACCAATGCCGAACAGACCACGGACATGATTCACGGCCTCGGGATCGGTGAGCACAACATCAACATCATCGTCGATCCCGGCGAGACCAAGAGCGTGCGCTTCACGGTGAAGAAGACCGGAGTGTTCCCGTTCTACTGCACCAACTTCTGCTCGGCGCTGCACCAGGAAATGTCCGGCTATCTCTCGGTCAAGCCGAAATAGCCGCGGGGACATCTCTGACATGGCCAGGCTCCAATCGATCCAGCGCTTCCTGGACCGTCCACTGTCGGCCGGAGCGCGCGTGGCGCTGCTGGCCGGCATCGCGGCGATGATCGTCGGCGCCTTCCTGCCGCTGTGGCGCATCGAGCTCGTCGCGCCACAGTATCAGGAGGGACTGTCCCTCGAGATGTACACGTACAAGATCGTCGCCGGGCACGACGGACAGGATCTGCCGGAGATCAACATGCTGAACCACTACATCGGCATGAAGCAAATCGCCGAGGCGGACTTCGTCGAAATGCGCTGGATCCCCTTCGCGATTGGAACGTTCGTGCTCCTGGGCCTCCGCGCCGTGGCGATCGGCCGGATCGGGAGCGTCGTGGATCTCGGCGTGCTGTTCTGCTACTTCAGCGTATTTTCCCTGGGGAACTTCGCCTACCGCCTCTACACCTACGGGCACCAGCTCGACCCGAAGGCGCCGATGACCATCGAGCCCTTCATGCCGGTGCTCATCGGCCGGCAGCAGATCGCCAACTTTGTGCAGACCAGCCTGCCGCTGTCGGGCTCGTTCTGCCTCGCGCTGTTCCTGCCCGCGGTGATTGCCGCCGTCTGGCTGTCGCGCAGGGAGTCCGCGTGACACGCACGGCCGCCCGGGCTACGGTGTCGGCGGCCTGCCTGGTCATGGCGTTCGTCGGCGTCCGTGCGGCCAGTGCGCCCCCGCCGGACCACGGCACGTGGCTCCGCGATCGACTGGCCGCGGCCCGGCCCGGGGAAGTCATCGACGTTCCTCCGGGCGAGCACCACGGACCGTTCGTCATCGATCGGCCCGTGCAGTTGCGGGGCCACGGGCAGGCGCTGCTACGCGGCGACGGCCGCACCCATGTCGTCGACATCCGCGCGCCGGACGTAGTGCTGGAAGGATTCGAGATTCGTGACTCCGGTCTCGATCTGTCCTCCGATCATGCCGCCGTCCACATCTCGGCGCCTCGAGCGGTGATCCGCCGGAACCACATCGCCGACTCGCTGCACGGCGTGTACGTGCGCAAGGCGGACGGCGTGCGCGTGGAGGAGAACACCATCATCGGGAAGTCCCATGTTTTGGAACCGGTCAATCCCTTTGGCAATCGACTGGCGCCCGGCGGCGGCGAAATGTGCGAGGTGACACTCGGCCAGGACCGCCGCGGCAACGGCATCCACGTCTGGAACTCGTCGGGTCATACCGTCGCCGGCAATGTCATCCGCGACACCCGGGACGGGATCTACTTCTCGTTCGTGGATCGGACCGACGTCCGCAACAACGACATCGCCGGCGTGCGCTACGGACTGCACTATATGTACTCGGACGACAATCGCTTCGAGGGCAACATCTTCCGGGACAATGCCGCCGGCGCGGCGCTGATGTACTCGAAGGGGATCGTGCTCCGCGGCAATCACTTCGTCGCCAACCGCAGCCAGCGCGCCTACGGGCTGCTGTTGCACTCGGTCGAGCAGACCGAGGTGCGCGACAACGAAATTGCCGGCAACACCCTGGGGCTGTTCATGGAGAACGGACAAGGCAACCGCATCCTGGACAACCTCGTCGTCCACAACCACGTCGGCATCCATATCAGCAACAGCTCCGACGAGAACGTCTTCGCCGGCAATACGTTCGCCGGGAACGTGCATCCGGTGGAGACCACGGGGGACGGTCGGTCGAATCGCTGGGCGCTCGACGGTCGTGGCAACTATTGGCAGGGCGCGGCGCGCCTCGATCTGGATGGCGACGGCGTCGGGGACCTGCCGCATCGGGAGCTCGACTTGTTCGGCGAGTGGCGGCGCCCATTCCCCGTTATCGGGTTGCTCGCCGGCAGCCCGGGAGAGCGCCTGCTCCGGTTCGTCTACGCGCGGCTTGCCATGCCGGGCCTCGCCGGTATCTCGGATCCCGCACCGCTCGTGCGTTCCACCCATCCATGATCACCCTCGATGGTGTCACCAAGAGCTATCGCACCCACCGGGTGCTCGACGGGCTGGATCTCGTCGCCCGCCGGGGCGAAGTCACGCTGCTCGTGGGCGCCAACGGTTGCGGCAAGACGACGGCGATGCACCTCATCGCGGGGTTGTCGGCGCCCGAGCACGGACGCATCGCGATCGGAGGACACAGTCTCGCGACCGATCGCCCGGCCGCGCTGGCAGCGCTGTCGTTCCTGCCACAATCTCCGCGCTTTCACGTCCATTTGACTACGTGGCGGATCCTGAGATTCTATGCCCGCCTCCGTAACCTTCCGGCGTCACGCGCCGACGCGGTCGCGGACCAGTGGGGGCTGACCGACTGCCTGCAGACGCCGACCGGCCGGCTGTCTGGAGGCATGCGGCAGCGACTCGCCCTGGCCGTGCTGTTCCTGCCCGATGCGCCGGTCCTCGCCCTCGACGAGCCCGGGCTCAGCCTCGATCCCGACTGGCGGCGATTTCTTCACGGCGAGCTCCGATCGGCTGCCCGACGCGATCGGACCGTCCTCGTCTCGACGCATCTGCTGGGAGAGTGGGACGAGCACACTGATCGCTGTCTGGTCCTCGAAGGCGGCCAGGTCAATCGCGAGCTGCCTCCAGATCGGCTTCGTGAGGCGTTCCCGTTCTCTCTGCCACGGCCAGTCTGTGTCGCGGCGGGCTGACGGAGAACGCGCATGACGGCATTGAGCTCCGCCGCGGTGTCGGCCGCGTTCCGGCGCGAGTTGGCCGCGAACCGGTTGAACAGGTTCCTCCACGTGCACCTGACGCTCTCCATCGCGGTGGGTCTTCTGCCGATGTTCACCTCGACGGAAGCGGCCGGCGCCGCCCCCTGGTGGGTGCTGCAGGCGGTGCTCTACTGTCTGTCGCTGTCGGCCCTCCTGCTCGGCCTCAATTCCGCCCATGGCGAGGCGGATGAGTTTCCCATGCTCTTTTCGCAACCGGCGCCGCGGTGGGCGTGGCTCATGGGCAAGGCGGCTGGACTGGCCGCCCTGCTGGCGCCCGCCGCCCTGCTTCTCATCGTGCCGGCCGCGATCGCGGGAGGGCTGACCCGGCCGCTGCTCGCCATTGCCGCCGCAGCCGGAGGACTGACCGTCACCCTGGCGGCTGTCGGCCTCGGTCTTGGCTTCTGGGTCCGCGATCGCGTGCGCGGACTGCTCGCGGCGCTTGGGACGTGGTTCGTCCTGCTGTTCGGCACCGATCTGCTCCTGCTGGCCGTGGCCGGCTCGCCATGGATTCACCGGCATCCAGCCGTCTGGGTCGCGCCGCTGATGCTCAATCCGCTGGATGCGCTCCGTGTGACGGTTCTGTTCTCTATCGAAAACGCGGCACCCGCCGGTCTGGACTCCCACGCGCTCGCCGGCTGGTGGATCCCGCACAGCGGTCTGTGGCTCGCGCTGCTGCTGATAGTGTGGGCAACGGCCGGGCTTGCCGCGGGACTGGCCGGCGCCCGGCGAAGCATCGATGCCTGAGACCCCGCCCTGGCGAAGCGCGTCAGCGCTCGTCGGTATTGAACGAGGATCTCGAGAAGAAGATGCTGATGCACACGCCGATCAACCGACCGGGCGAACCGCAGGACATGGCCAACGCCTGGTCGCCGCCTTGGACGACCCGTAGGACGCCATCCGCTCGTTCATGTTCTCGCCCGCCAGCGACGTGATCGCCAGCATCGACCCGCCGCCGGCCTCCTCGATCTCGCACGCAAGGAAACGCATTCGCACGGCCCGGGCGAGGCGATCTGGGCCAGCCGGAACAGCGAGAACACGTTCAGATCGAAGGCGCGGCCTATCTCTGCTCCGGCGCCGGTGATCGTGGCAACCTGATGACGCAGCGTGACGTCAGCCGGTCGATACCTGCAGTGCTCCCCTCCAAAACGACGCCTTCATTATGAGGGCCGCGGGCGCCGCGCCGGCGTCGCTTTGCCCTTCGACACGTGTGTGCGATGCTCTCATTCGTTTCAGCCCATCACGCGGCTGTGACGCGGAGGTGCATCGATCGTGACTGTGGACTGGATTCAGGTTCTGACCGTAATCGCCGGTGTCTACGCCGCGACGATTGCGGTCTTTCTGGTGCTCGAGAACCGAAGTCCCCAGTCCACGTTCGCGTGGCTCTTCCTGATGCTGGGGTTTCCGATCGGCGGCCTGATCATCTATTTTCTGTTCGGCCGCGGCTGGCGGGCCTTCAGCCGCGCCAACCAGCTCCAGACGCTGATCGAAGGCACCGCGCTGGTCGGCCGGAGGGCGGCGGCACTCGAGCAGCAGGAGGCGCGGCTCGGCCAACTCGCGACTACCAGCGTTGGCGAATATGCCCGCCTGGGGCGCATGCTGTGGCAATCGGCCGGCGCCCTGCTCACGCTCGGCAACCGGTTGGAGATCCTGCAGAACGCCAGCGAGAAATATCCGCGGTTGATGGCGGATCTGCGCGCGGCCACCGAGTCCGTTCACCTGGTGTACTACGAATGGGCGTCGGACGCCTTCACCACGGAAGTCGCCGAGGTGCTCGCGGCGAAGGTCGCGTCCGGAGTAGACGTGCGGATCCTGTACGACCCGGTGGGGAGCCTGACGATGCTCAGCCGGTCGTATCTCCGCTCGATGCACCGCGCGGGGATCCGGATGTACCCATACTCTCCGCTCTACGCTCTGCATACGATCAGCTATCGGAACCATCGCAAGATTGCCGTCATCGACGGCCGCGTCGGATACTCCGGTGGACTGAACATGACTGAGAAGCACCTCTCCGGCCCCGAGGGGTTTACCGGGTGGCGTGACACGCACGCCCGCGTCGTGGGGGAAAGCGTGCTGATGCTCCAGTCGGTGTTCCTGACGATGTGGTACAACACCACCGGCGAGAACCTGTTCCACGAGCGACTCTTCCCGCCGCCTGCGGACGTCGCCCGCCCGCTGCCGATCCAGGTCGTCAATTCCGGACCGGACTCACAATGGCGGGCGATTCTCAAGTCCTACATCATGCTGGTCACCCTGGCACGGCAGCACGTCTACCTGCAGTCGCCGTTTCTCATCCTGAACGACAGCCTGGCGGATGCCATGAAGGCGGCCGCACTGGCCGGCATCAAGGTGTGGGTCATGATCGCGCCGCGCGGAGGCGAGGGGCAGTTGGCCTATCGCGCCGGCATGACCTACGCTCGGGAGCTGACCGAAGCCGGGGTGCGGGTGCTGCTGTATCGCGGCGCGTACTTTCACGCCAAGACGGTGTGCGTCGACTCGAAGGTCTGCTCGATCGGGTCGGCGAACATCGACATTCGAAGCTTCTCGATCAACTACGAGTCGAACCTGGTGGTCTACGACGAGGCCATCACCAGGGAACTCGAGGCGGACTTCGAGCGAGACATGGAGAGCTGCGTCGACTTTTCGGTATCCCGGTACGATGCCCAGCCGCGACGCACACGGCTGGTCGACTCGATGATGCGACTCTTTTCGCCCTTGTTGTGACGTGACGATCACCCTGGACGCGGCTGATTCTTCGAGGAACACGAGGCTCACCGACATTCGCCCAGGGTCGATACGCCATGTTGATACCCCGGATGGCCGTCGCCGTGCCACTTGGGGTGACCACGAAGCTCGCTGGTAATCCGACGTCGTGGCCGCCAGGGATTGACCGTGAGGTGCGTTGCAGAATTGATATAGTTCGGCGTGCTTCACCGACTGGCGACGCTCGCCTTCGTCGTTGCGACCGCTGCGTGCAGCGTCAGGCCACCGGTGGCAACGACGACTTCGGGGGACATCCAGGCCAACGACAACCGCACCTCAGGCGGCCGGATGCAGGATGACG
>JBDTOB010000135.1:0-6730 GCA_039933435.1 Acidobacteriota bacterium
GATGCTCGTCGGGTACGCCCGTTAGTCCGGCATGAGACACGTCCGAGTGCGGTTTGTCTCGGTTTGCGGCGGCCGGGCTCGGTGGCCTGATTTCCCACCGTGTCTCACTCCGGCGGACAGCCGTTGGTGGTCGCGACGTTGGTTGACCTTTGATCGAGCTCGGCGGGGATGAGCTGACTGTCCGCGACGGAAGTTGGCCGGTCGTTCTGTTTAGGCGGCGAGGTGCATGAAGGTGCATATCGAGCCGTCGACGTGACGTCCTTGGCGGTGCCGACGTTCCTTCCGGTTCGAACCGGTCCTTGGCCGCGGTTCTGCAGGAGGCGTGGTTGTCCGTGGCGTGGATCGGTTCGAGCCGGCGCGGGTCGAGCATGTCGAATGTCCAGTCGCTCACCGCGTGACCGCCCGAGTCGCGGCGTTTCGGCTCCGGGCGGCCGGCATCAGTACGGCGAGCTCAGCTCGGCGAGCTCGCCGATACCGTCCCAGAGTTCCAGTCGTTTGATCCCGATCCGGCCGGCCAGCAGTAGTCGACGACGACTGCCCCATGGCGCCGGTCTCCTGCAGCCATCGCTCCAGCCCGGAGCCAATCCAGGCCGCGGCCTCGTTGAGCTCGATCATCGATCGGACGGGCCAGCGCTGGATCGCCACGTCTTGGGGCGCCTCGAACACTGCCGACGCGTCGTCGGGCCTGCTACGGCGTGCTCGACCAACCCTTCGGCGTTGAGCGCCGGCTGCGGCAGCGGCTTATCCGCGGTGTCTGGTCGGTAGCTTGCGGATCTCGGCGCTGCCGCCGCCGTGCAGTTCTGCCCTGAGAACGGTGATCTCCTCGTGTTGGGCGGCGAGCCGGGACAGCGCGGTGTCTCGGAACCGCTTGAGCTCGCTGATCTCGCGGTCCCGGTCGGCGAGCCGCGCGCGGACGTCGTTGATCTCGGTCTTGCACCGGTCGATGCGGGCAAGCCGCGGGTCGGGTTGTTTCCCGTTTTCCTGAGCGGCGTTGCGCTGATGGTCGAACTCTGCCTTGAGGTGGGGGTAGGTGCGGTAGAGGGTGGCGCGGGGGACGTCGGCGAGCACACAGAGGCTCTTCACGTCGCATTTCAGCCCCTCGGGGATGTCGCCGCCGAGTAGCTGCGTGATTGCGGCCCGGATGCGGGCCTCGGCGTCAGCGTGCGCCTCACTGGCCACGGTCGAGGTCCTGGCCGGTGTTGGCGCGGTCGTTATCTGGATCCGTGTTAGCGGCGTCGATCTGGGTGAGGACGCGCTGTGCCCGGTCGAACGCGGCCTGGGCGCGGGCCTGTTCGGGTTTGGACAGGCGCGGGTTGCCGAGGAACACGCTGTTGATGTTCTGGGCGTGCTCGGCCCAGACCGGCCGGTGGGCGGCGTGATGGGTGGCCTGCGGGCAGCGGGCCGAGTCGCACATCCCGATCAGCGGTTGGTCGGCCTCGGGTGTGCCGGCGAGTTTCAGGCAGAGCGCCTTGCTGGGGTCGGTGAACCAGCAGTAGTTCCCGACGCCGACGTGCAGGCTGTGCGCGGTGGCTTTGAGCAGCCGTTCGACCCGGCGGTCGTCGATGACCGTGACCGGGCCGGGGTCGTGGCGGGCCAGGAGTTGATCGACGCTGCGGAAGGCGGCGATGAGGTCGCGGGCCCCTGTGCCGGTAGGCAGCACGCCGCGTTGGTAGTCGCGGTACGCGGCGGCGGTCAGCCGCAGGTGTTCGGCCTCCTCCTCGGCGCTGACCTCGGCGATGAACGCGGCCTGCTGTCCGCCGGGACGGGCGGCGTAGCCCTCGGTGGTGGCGATGCTGACGTGCTTGAGGTGCACCTTGGCGGCCATCAGCCCGTGTGGGCGTTGGGCGATCGTGAGCGCGAGGGTGCGGCGCAGCGCCCGCGGGTTGATCGCACCGTCAGGGATCGGGGCGAGCCCGAGCCGTCGACCGGGCTCGCCGTTGATCCACTGCCGCAGCGCGAGGAAGCGACCGCGGCTGTTGTTCGATCCGGTGGCGAAGAGCCGCTGGCCGGGTGCGGCGCCGGTGAGCTGCTCGGCCATGGCGATGGCCCGGTCGACGTCGGCGATCACGACCCAGGCGTCCTGCACACCACCGAACGGCTCACCCTTGGTACGGCGGGTGACCAGCCGGAACCGTGGGCTGCCGCCGGGCAGTTCGTCACGCCGGCGGCAGCCGGCGCTCAGTTCGAGCAGCTCGCTGGCGCGCATCCCGGACAGCGCGGAGGTGAGGAAGAAGCAGGCGGAGGTGAGCGCGTAGACCGTTGTGTCGAGGTGCGGGCGACTCATCGGCGGCGTCCACGTGATCGGCTGGCCGGTGTCCTGGCGGGCGACGAGCGCCGCGCTGCGGCACCACGGTTGCTCGATGCCGCACCGCCGCACCCATTGCTCGAGTTCGGGCCGCAACCGTTCCAGGTCACGCCGGTGGCCCATCGCTCCCGCCGCTTCCAAGACGACCGGGTGCCAGGCCATGTGCAGAAGTGGATCGTGCGGATTCCACCCGCCGGCCAGCCGCTGCGCAAGGCCGCTCGCCGACAGGCACGGAGCGGGGATACCGAGACCGGCCCGGTGTTCAATGGCCTCGCGCAGCGCCGGAATCTCAGCTGTCAGAAGGCCGCGTCGTGAGGCGGACTCACGCTGATCCGCGGCCCGCGCTGCGGCGGACTCGACGGCCAGCAGTGGGGCGATGGTGCTCACCAGATAGAGGGTGTTGGCCAGCAGCGGACGCACCAGCGCGTCCGGGACCGGCGGCACGCGGTTGCCGTAGGGCCGCTCGTATCCGGCGACGACATCTGGGCTGCGCCCACCCCACGGGCGAAACCCCGTGCGGTACTGGTCGCTGAGGATCTCGGCGTAGAGGGTCAGCATCTGGGGCGCCCGGACCGAGATCGTCAGCGTGGCCGGCGACAACCGCTTTCCAGGCTCGTCGGCGCTGTGCGAGGTGGCCTGCAGGTAGATGTCGCAGTGGGCCTGGGTGACCTCGGCCAGCGACGCCACGCCGGCGTCGGTGAGGTGGTTGAACCAGACGCTCAGGTGTTTCAGCACGATCCAGAGGCTGTTCGGGTTCAGCGGGCTGCGGATCGCATGCGGCAGCGTCGCGACGGCGGGATGTGAGGGCGCCATCCGCGCCAGCAGATACTGGCGGCCCACGAGCCGCCAGCGCGGGTTGGCGATCTGGGTGAAGTCGAGGATCTTGCGGTGCGCACCCATGATGACCGGGGCGTCGGCAAGCCCGGACAGGTCCCAGACGTCCTGGTCGAACACCGGCCGGGGGCTGCCCGGCACCAACCGCAACCCGGCGACCTCGGCGATGTCGGCGCCGGCGAACGGTCCGCCGCGCTGTTCGAGGGTGGCGGCGGTGCTCAGGATGCTCATGGCGCCAGCTCCTCCAGGTGCAGCGGCAGAGCAGCCTCGTCGTCAGCGGCGAGCCGAGACGCCGCGACGATGGCCTCCGCAGCGAACCGCGGCAACACATCGTCATCGAGCCGGGCGGCGTAGGGGCCAAACAGCGCGAGGAACTGCGCGGCGGTCAACTGGGTGCCCTGCCGGGCGAAGAACGCCTTGAGCCGCAGCAGGTTGGGCAGGTGCCGTGGCGCGAAAGTGGCCAGCGGACACAGCAGACACACCCACGGTCGGGCCGGGCAGAGGGTGCCCGCCGGGGCATGCGGACTGTTCAGCGGTGCGGCACAGCCGGCGACGAACACGTCCTGTTGCCCGGTCAGCAGCGCGGTGACCGCCTCGGCGTCCAGCCCGGCCTGCTCGACCAGCGCCGGGAAGTTCCCGGCGAACTCAGCCGCGTCCTGACCGGAGACAACGATCGGGGTTTCGGCCTTGCGCCGCAGGTCGGTCTGGGCCTGCTCGATGATCGTGTCGAGGGCCTCGAGCTGGGCGGGGGTGTGCGAGTGCAGGTAGTGATCGCCCTCCACCTGTGCGCTGTGGTTGGGGTCGATCGTGGTGCGTCCGGTCCAGGCCGAACGGTCGCGGCGGTGCTGGTAGGTCGCGCGGATCCGGCCGCCGTGTAGCCGCAGCGGCCGCCCGTCGTCGTCGAGCAGCCCGGTCCTCGCCGTGAACGCTGCACGGCGGTCCTGGGTGCGGGGGCGGGTGTAGATCAAGCCGTGGCTGGTGCCGCGGTCATCGGCTGGCACGTAGAGCCACAGGTGGTTCGCCCGATCGCCGGCGTGCGCGCGCAGTAGTGCGCTGTGCTCGAGCCAGCGCTCCAGCAGCCGCACCGCGTCGCGGGGCAGGTTCAGCGCCTCACGCCCGGTGCGGCCCTTGCTGTAGGACAGCAGCATCGTCGACGGCGAGGTGCGGGTGATGTCGGACAGTGTGAGTACGTCGATGCCGTCCGGGACGATGCCGGTGCGCATCGCGAGCAGCGTCAGATAGGCCAACGCGGTGTCGCCGTCGGGGTAGAGCGCCCGGCGCACTGCCAGGACCTCGCCGCGGTCGGCGCCCCCCGCAACGGGGGGACCGAGCCGGTCCAGGATGGTGGCGGCGGTGACCGGTCCGGTGCGGTGGAGCAGCCTCGCCAGGGTGTCCGCCGAGGCGCTGTGCTCGACCGGATCCGTGCCGGCTTGGATCGTTGCCAGCACCTGTCCGTGGGACTGGCGCGACGACGTGATCAGCTCGGTGCAGGCCGCGGCCAGCTGGCGCCACTCGCTGTCGCTGTAGGGCGGGTTGGGTCGGCTCTTGATGATCTGGTTGATCCGACGACCCTGCAGATGCCGAGCGACTCCCGCGTCCAGTGCCCCTCCCGTCGCGGCGTAGGCGGCCAGGATCGCCCGGATGCGGCGTTCGCGGTGGAAGTCGCAGCCCAGCCAGTACTCAAGGATCACCGCCGCGCTCAGCTCGGCGAGACTGCCGGCGAACCCGGCTGTGTGCAGCTCGCGCACCATCCGACGGGCGGTCTGTACGTACTGTGCGGCCACCGATCGGGTCCGGATCGGGCCATGCGGGTGGGTCGCCGCGGCCAGGGCGGCCGCCAGGTCGGCGGCCAGCCGCTGGTTGGGCAGATCATCCATGTGCCGCCGATAAGACACGGCGCCGGGCAGCGTGAACAGCACCGCCAGCGGCGCCTCGACTACGGCCGGCATCGGAGCCGCTCACCGAGCCCGGATGTCGACGCGTCGCTCAGGGACGGGTCGGCGGCGGCGTAGGCATCGCGGTAGATCCGCTGCGTGTCCAGCAGGTGCAGATACGTCTGAGTGGTGGCCGCGCTGGCGTGCCCGAGCAGGTCGCGCAGCACCAGCAGCGGATCGGCCTTGGTCAAATACAGCGCCAGCGCCGCGTCGCCGCCGGTGTCGGCCACCAGCTTCGCGGCCTGCTGGTAGTAGCCGGTGACCAGCCGTTCCAGGGTGTGCATCGCGAACGAATGCCGGGTCATGTGCGGGTGAACGTGTGGGAAGCCCGGATCGAACCGGGCCCGGATGCGCGCCGAGGTCCGGGTCAGCACACTGGCCCAGTCCACGAACGGCCCGCCGCCGGCCTGCACCGCAAGCAAAGCGCTGCCACCACCGGGCGCCACCAGCCGCAGCCGCTCGGCCGGAGTGAGCGAGGCCCACCGGCGGCGGGTCCCGTCGATCCGGGCGCCCTCATACGTCGCGTCGGTGAGGCGCAACGGGTCCTCGGGCAGCCAGCCTGAGCCCGCCACCGTCGCCGCCCGTTCCAAGGCGATGTAATCGTGCACCCGCGCCAGGGCGTCGCAATCGATCCACGACGAGCGGCCCCGGCCGCCCTTCGTGGTCGGCGGCGCGAGCGGCAGCGGCACCGGGATCGGCGTGGGCCGCCCCGGCAGCGGCGGCACCTCGAACACCGTCAGGTAGGTGAACTCCCGGGCGCGTAGCCCGCTGGCCAGCGCCAGCCCGATCACCGCGGCGTTGCGACCGGTCTCCCGGCCGCGGAACGATCCATCGCGTGCACCGGCCGCGTCGTTACCGGCCAGCGCGTTCATCAACAACTGCACGTACGGCTTCTCGAGATACTTGCGGGCGGCGTGCGCGTTGCCAGTGCGGACGGTGGCCAGGTTGCGGCTGATCTCCACCCGGGCGCCGTCCGGCCGGATGATCATCTGCTTGGCGTAGCTGAACGGCACCGCCGCCACGTGCCCCTCCGCGGTCGACCAGTTGTAGAACGCCGACAACGTCTTCACCGCCAAGTTCCAGCTCGCGGCACCCAACCGCGCCTCCGCTGGGCCGGACAGTCGATGCTCGGCGTAAGCCGACAACGCGTCCCGCAACTGTCCACGATCAGCAAAGACCTCGAACCGCCGGGCGTCGAGGAACTCCACCCATGCCTTGAGCACCTGCGCGTAGGTTTGCCACGTCCGCGGGCTCGGCGCGCCGCTGACCGGCAGTTCACGCAGCCACCGGTTGATCACCGTGGCCGGCCGTGGGCCCTGCTCGTCCTCGAACCGCAAGTCCTCATCGATCAGCACCGGCATGCCAGCCCGGATCCGCGGCCGACCGCGCAGATCCCACTCGTCGCAGCCATCCGGGTCGAAGTAGTGAAGGAGCACGAGGCATAGCCAAGCCGTGACCACCGACAACCTTCACGGTGAGACACGCGCCAATGCCCGAGACAACGCCGAGCAGACTAGGCGAGCGTCAACCGATGAGACACGGCGAAACAGCGGAACTAACGCCCGCTGCTCGACCGATCAGCAGGACCTCACCGTCCAACGTGACGCGCTGACCGCGCTCGGGGTGAAGCCGGACCGGATCTACGTCGACCACGGCC
>JBDTOB010000136.1:0-6707 GCA_039933435.1 Acidobacteriota bacterium
CGCTGCTGCAGCTCGAGGCGCTCGACCAGATCGATCAGCTCGAGGCGGCGATCCGCCGCCTCGGCCCTCAGGGCGGCGGCTATGCGTGGTCTGGACTGATCGGACGCGGGCTGCTGCGAGGAATGCCGCGCGATCCTGCCGGCATACCCTACGACCTCGACCCCGCCACCGGCCGCGTGCGGGTCGCGGCCGCGTCGCCGCTCTCGCCCATGCCCCACGAGACGGAGCAGATCCAGTGAGCGTCGAGACGCTGCACCTCACCATCCTCGCATTGCTCGGGCTGTCGGTGGGCAGCTTCCTCAACGTCTGCGTCCATCGCCTGCCGAGAGGGGAGTCGCTGGTCCGGCCGGCGTCTCGCTGCCCCCACTGCGGTTACGTGCTGCGCTGGTACGACAACATCCCGGTGCTCAGCTACACGCTGCTCCGCGGCCGTTGCCGCCAGTGCCGCGGCGGCATCGCCTTCCGGTATCCCGCGCTCGAGCTGGCGACGCTGGCTGTCTTCCTCGTGCACGGGGCCGTCTTCGGCTGGAGCGGATTGCTGGTCGTCCGCCTGCTCTTCGCCTGCGCGCTCGTGGTCCTGTTCGCCATCGACCTGGAGCATCACCTGCTCCCGGACGTCATCACCCTTCCGGGGATCGTCGCCGGCCTGGCCGCCAGCCTGGCGTTTCCCCCGGGCATCGTCAGTGCGGTGATCGGCGTTCTCGCCGGCGGCGGCGTGCTCTGGCTGATCGGCGAGGCCTACTTCCGCTACTCCGGACAGGAGGGCATGGGCGGCGGAGACGTCAAGATGCTGGCGATGATTGGCGCTTTCCTCGGCTGGAAGCTCGTCCTCGTCACCTTGGTGCTGTCGTCGGTCGCCGGCTCGGTCATCGGCCTGATGGTGATTGCGCTGAAGCGCGGCGGCATGAAATACGCGCTGCCCTACGGCACCTTCCTCGCCCTCGGTGCGCTCGCCGCGTCGTTGGTCGGGGAGCGGCTCGTCAACTGGTACGTCGGCTTCTACTGATGCCATGACGCACGCCGGCTATCTCCTCCTCGGCCTCACCGCCATCGTCGGGGCGCTCTCGGGCATCCTGGCGTTCGCGGTCTTCCGGGTGTTCGCGGCGGCCCGCGACACCGCGAAACGGGCGTCGCCGATCCGCGGCGAGACCGCCTTCATGGCGAGCGCGATGGAGGATGCGCTGCAGGCACTGAAGCTCCAGGAGCGGGCGATGAAGGCCCGCGCCGAAGCGTCGGAGCGCCTCAGCAGCGAGATCATCGCCAGCATGACGTCGGGCCTCCTGGTCGTTGCCCAGGAGGGGATCGTGCGCACCCTCAACCCGGCGGGGCGCCGGCTGCTGGGCCTCCCCGAGGTCATCGAGGAGGGGCTGCACTATCGTGACGTCCTGATCCACGCCGCCCCGATGTTCGGCGTGGTCGCGGAATGCCTGGCGACGATGCGGCCGATTGTGAGGCGGGCGGTGCAGATGACGGACCCGGCGCTCGGGGCCACCCACCTCGGGATCACCGTCTCCCCGGTGCTCGACGAGGCGGGGGAGGCACACGGCGCCATCTGCCTGTTCACCGACCTCAGCGATGTCGCGGAGCTCGAGGAGCAGCTGCGGCTCAAGGACAGCCTGGCGCGGCTCGGCGAGCTGACCGCCGGCATCGCCCACGAGTTCCGCAACGGCCTGGCGACGATCCACGGCTATGCGCGTCTGCTGGCCATCGACCAGCTGCCCGTGGACTTCCGCCCCTACGTGCAGGGCATCCGGGACGAGACCGAAGCCCTCGGCCAGGTGGTGACCAACTTCCTCAACTTCGCCAAGCCCGCGGACCTGACCCTGGCCCCCGTGGACATGCGCGGCATCATTGAACGCGCCGCCGAGGAGATCCGCGGCGAGGCCCGTGCGCGCGGCGGCGACGTGACGGTGAGCGGCTGGTTCGGGATGGTCGAGGGGGACGAAGTGCTGCTCCGCCAGGCGTTCAGCAATCTGTGCCGCAATGCGTTCGAGGCCTGCTCCGATGCGCAGGTGCCGCCCCGGGTGGCGATCGAAGGCGCCGAGGACGAGGTCCACGGCGTGCTGCGGATCCTGGTCAGCGACAACGGCCCCGGTATCAAGGCCGGGGTCGAGTCGAGAATTTTCACGCCGTTCTTCACGACCAAGGCCCGGGGCACCGGGCTCGGGCTGGCGCTGGTCCAGAAGATCATCGTCACCCACAACGGCCGGATCAGCGCCGCGAATGCCGAGCACGGCGGCGCCCGCCTGACGGTCTCGCTGCCGCTCAACCGGCCCTGAGGCCGGCGCCGAATTCAGGCCTTCTCCCGCCGATTCGATCCTTCGGGTCCAGATCTGTCAGCGCGGGTACCAAAACGGCACATCGGCCCGATTCCGCTGGCGTCTGACGCTTCTCCGAGGCGCCTGTAAACCACGACATTACTCAGGGTTAGGGTGCGGAATCATGGCCTCTACCGGGCCATGGCCATGCTCTTGCTCAAACCCCATCCGATGGTTCTCACACGTCCCCCGGCTGCTTCGTCCGCGGGCTTCACGCTCGTCGAACTGCTGCTCGTCGTCGGCCTGATCGGCACGATGGCGGCGGTGGCGCTGCCGGTGATGAAGGACATGACGGCGAGCATCAAGCTGAATGACGCCGCGCGGATGGTCCAGCGTGAGCTGGACGGGGCGCGGCTCAAGGCGGTGTCGGTCAACCGGGTGATGCGGGTCCGGACGAACTGCCCGGCGACCGGCTACATCCGGCGGGTGGAGGTGGTGACGGCGGCGGTGGACAACGCCTCGAATCGCTGCCTCGATTCCGCCTATCCGTTTCCGGCCGCGGACAGCGACATCATGACCCGGCCGAACTTCGACGGCGCGGTGCGGGCGCTGCCAACCGGGGCCACGGTCACCACCAGCAACATCCAGTTCTCCCCGGACGGCACCGCCAACGTGGTGGTCTCCAACGTCCCGCAGGCAATCGCCACGGTGGTGACGCTGACGATTACGCGCGAAGGCAAATCCAAGACGGTCACGATCAATGGCATCGGCAAGATTCAACTCCAGTAGCCGGGGCTTCAGCCTGATCGAGGTCATCATCTCGATGGCCCTGCTGACGATCGTCTCGCTCGGCGTCGCGCAGGTCTTCGCGATGTCCGCCCGCGTCAACCTGGTGGCGCGGGGGCAGACCTCGACGACGGCGATGGCCGAGCAGAAGCTCGAACAGCTGCGCGGCCTCACCTGGGGCTTCGACCTGCAGGGGCAGGGCCTGCCGCTGACGGATACGACCACCAACCTGGCGGTGTATCCCACGACCACCAACGGCAGCGGCTTGAACCCGTCGCCGGCGGACTCGCTCGAGCAGAACACCGCGGGCTACGTCGACTTCCTGGATGCCAACGGCACCTGGGTGGGTACCGGGACGACGCCGCCGGGCACGGCGATGTATATCCGCCGCTGGAGCATCCTGCCGCTGCCCACCAACCCGAATAACACCCTGGTGCTGCAGGTGCTGGTGACCCCGATCGCCACTGAGGCGACGCGGGTGGCCACCGCCTACACCCGCACCCGGATGCTGCCCGACGCGATGCTGGTCAGCGTCAAGACAAGGAAGGCGTCATGAGCACGCGAGTGGGCCGGCGTCTCGGCCAGCAGGGCGGGTTCTCCCTCGTCGAGCTGCTGATTTCGACCGCCATCATGCTGGTGGTGACCGGCTCGATCTTCCGGATGATGAATCCGGCGCAGGGCAGTGCCCAGGCGCAGCCGGAAGTGGCCGACATGCAGCAGCGGATGCGCATCGGCACGGACGCGCTCTTCAAGGAGCTGATCATCGCGGGCGCGGGGCCCTATCAGGGGCCGGTCACCGGATCGCTGGTTGGCTTCTTCGCGCCGATCGTGCCCAGGCGCGTCGGCGACACCGGCGCCGATCCGACCACCGGTTCGAACAGCTTCAAGGACGATCGCATCACGCTGTCGTACATTCCCAACAGCTACTCGCAGACGACCATCAGCGCGTCGATGCCGCCCAACTCGGCCGAGCTGAAGGTCAACGACCAGCCGAACTGCCCCTCCGGCCAGGCGCTGTGCGGCTTCGTCGAGGGCATGGAGGTCGTCATCTTCGATACCGCCGGGCACTGGGACACGTTCACCATCACGCATGTGCAGGATTCAGCCGGGCATCTCCAGCATCGGGGCCAGGACCTGAATTACGCCTACGACGTCGGCGCCTCGGTGACCCAGATTGTCACCAACACCTACTATCTCGACCGCACCACCCGGCAGCTGAAGAAATACGACGGCCACGCCTCGGACGTGGCGCTGGTGGACAACGTCGTCGACCTGAAGTTCCAGTATTACGGCGACCCCAACCCGCCGACGCAGCCCAAACCGCTGCTCGGCACGGCGAACTGCCTCTACGACGCCGCGGGCAATTTGATCGCGCAGCCGACGCTGACGACCGCCGATGGCTCGCTCGCGGAGCTGACGCCGACGCTGCTCAGCAACGGACCCTACTGCGGCTCCGGCGACAACCAGTTTGACGTCGATCTGCTGCGCATCCGCAAGGTCAAGGTGACGATGCGGCTGCAGACCGGAAATGCCAGCCTGCGGGGCAACGATTCGACGCGCTTCACCAATGCCGGAACCGCTGTCGGGGGAGAGCGGTACGTGCCCGATTACCAGATGCAGTTCGAGGTCGCCCCCCGCAACCTCAACCTGACACGGTGATGCCTGCCATGCAGCGACTCCACGCGCGGCTGTCGAACCAGGACGGGTCGGCCCTGATCATCGCCTTGATGGCGATGATGCTGCTGACCGCGCTCGGCGCCGCGGTGGTGATGGTGAGCACCTCCGAGACCCGGATCGCCGGCAACTACCGCGACAGCCAGGAGGCGCTCTACGCCGCCGACGCCGCGGCCGAGCGCGTCGTCCAGGACCTGCTGCTGGTGCCGCGCTGGAACGACATTCTCAACGGCACCACGAAGTCGAGCTTTGCCGACGGCAGCATGACCTCGGCGATCACGCTTCCGACCGGCGGTACGGTGACGCTCTGCTGCGGGACCAATACCGCGACCGGGCAGTTGCAGGCGGATACCGACACACTGAACCTCTGGGGGGCCAACAACCCGCGGTGGACGCTGTTTGCCTGGGGGCCGCTCAGCGCGATGCTGCCGTTCGACCAGATCGACAGCTCGATGTACGTCGCCGTCTGGGTCGCGGACGACCCGGCCGACGGCACCGGCGGGGTGATCGACGGCGATCCCCTCTCGGATGTCAACGGCACCCTGACGCTCCATGCCGAGGCCCTCGGTCCCTCTGGCACCCGCAAGGTCATCGAGGTGACGGTGGCCCGCACCTCGAGCACGGAAATCGAGCGCGGCCAGATCGCCCAGCGCGGTCAGGAAGAGCTCAACCAGCGCGCGCGCAAGGCCGCCGTGCAGACGCCCGGCCAGACGCTGGGCGACATGCGCATGAGCCTGTCCACGGGCGGCCTGGTAGTGCAGTGATGGTGAAGACAATGATATCCCGCACGACTCGATCCACGCGCAGCCGCCGGCGCGGCGCGGCGCCCCGGCGTCACCACCTCCGCCGGCGCGGCGCCGCCACGGCGCTGCTGGCTGTCGTCGCGACGCTGTGGTGGTCGTCGACCGCCTCAGCGCAGCTCGACCCGCTGCTCTTCATCAAGCGCGTCCCGCCGACGATCATCGTCGTCATGGACACGTCCGCCCGGATGCTGACCGACGGCAACGCCAGTTTCTACGATCCCAACTACTACGTCACCGCGGACGATGCCGCGGTGATGCCGTCGTTTCCGGGCATCACCTCGAAGACCTACCGCCGCGTCTACCGGAATTTCCAGAACGCCGCCGCGCCGGGGAAGTACACGGCCGACAGCATCACGGCCACCGCCGCGGTCTTCGATCCGGGCAACGCGCTGACCTCGAACAACGCCGGCGACCTGGCCTTTCTGGACCCGACGCGCTACAACATCGCCAAGCAGGGGCTGTCGGCCGCGGTCGCGGAGAACAGCAGCAGCAACTTCCGCTGGGGCCTGGTCAAGCTGCGCCAGAGCACTCCGGCCTGGCGCACCGGCGCCGGTTGCGACAAGCCGGTGTTCATCAGCGACGCTGTGCAGGTGCTCCGTAAGGACACGACGCCCTGCAATGCCAGCGCGACGCTCGGCAACTACGCGATTTACGCGCCGAGCGTGGTGACTCCGAACCATGCCCAGGCGACCGCTCCGGCCGGCACGGTCGTGGTCACGCCGGCCGCCAATACCTCGGCGTCGATCGTGGCGCTGCTGGCGCGCGGCCCGAACGACGCGGCGGCGTTGATCCCCGCGGGGATCGGCGGCGTCGGCTATGAGGATCGGCCCATCAACTTCGCGCTCATCGACGTCAAGGCGGCGGTCGTCGCCGCCATGGCGGCCGACACCGCCGCCAACCGCACCTGCCGCAACACCGTCGTGGTGCTGATTACCGGCGGCAAGGACAGCGGCGATGCCGCCTACCAGGCGAGCAACAATGCCGCGACCACCGCGACCTCGTTCCTGTCGGTGACCGGCGGCGGCGTCACCAAGCGGGTGCCAATCATCGTCGTCGGCGTCAAGCCGAACGCCGCGGATGTCGCGTCGCTCCAGACCATTGCCACCAACAGCGGCGGCGTCTACCGCAGCGCCGCCACCGCGGCCGACGTCACCGCGGCGGTGGACTATGCGGTGCAGATGGGCTT